>NC_014736.1 GCF_000172995.2 Halogeometricum borinquense DSM 11551 | reverse complement strand
GATTACCCTGACAGCGACCAACACAGGGGTTCCCGGAGACAACCATGAAACAAAATCGACGCGAATACTTACGCACCGCATCAGCACTCTTCACAACAATCGCTGGAGCGAGTGCCACGGTAGCAGGAGCTGAGTCACCTCCCAAGTGGGATCCCGACACCACCTACACCAGCGGTGACCGTGTGGTCTACGAGGGCTATATTTGGGAAGCAAAGTGGTGGACGCACGGCACCGAACCGCAAAAAAAGAGCGGGAACCCGTGGAAGCAGATACGCGAGGACGGCGGTGGTGGCGGCACAGAGCTTACAGCCGTCATCGAGACGAACACCGAGACGGTCACTGTGGGCGAGACGGTAACGCTGGACGCCTCGAAATCGACCGGCGACATCACCTCCTACGAATGGACAGTCGGCGACAGAGATCCCGTAACCGGCGTCGAGACCACAGTGAGCTTCGATACCGCTGGGGAGTACACAGTCACACTGACAGTGACGAACGCTGCCGGAGCCACTGCGACCGCGGAGACGACGGTGACTGTCGAATCTGACAGCGGGAACCCGGGAGAACTCACGCCCGAGACAACGATTGCGGAGTTCTTCCCGAGATACCAAGAGCGGTACATCCCCGACATCTTCCTCGACTTCATGCCCGGGGAGAACACCGGTGGACACGGAAGCAGCGACGGCCACAGCGCGACCACGGTAAATTGGACCGACGCAGAGAAAGCAGCCGATTTCAACGTTGACCTGGATGCGATCCGAAACAACGTTTCCGATGGGTCGCTGACCTTCGACTCGCTCGGAACGCAGGCGCTCGACTGGGCCAAACAATTCCGCTCGGAGGGACTGCCGGATCACGCCATCGCTCAACTGCTGCCGCGATTGATGCTCTTGCCCGACAAGACGGAGGATCCGACCTTCCAAGGCGCCGGCCGCTCCGAGGCGTGGGATGAGACTGCAGGCCCGATTCCGGCCAGTAACGATCCGTCGCTGTTCTATCAAGAACAGTGGCCCACGGACGCGCGAAACGAAAAAGACGAAGAAGTCAAAGAGCGCGATCGGGTGTACTTCCAGGCAAAGAACGATCCCGCATGGTCGGACGATTTCGAGTATTTGGACAACTACGACAGCGCGCTGCTCGACACCCTACAGAACAACACACATCCAGCCACGGGTGAACCACTGGGCGGAGACCGTTTCACCGCGAACGCGCCCATGGAGGCGAGCGCCGAAATCCACGGGAGCGACTGGTTCTGGTACCAAGTACTGCTGTTCAAAAACACCAGCCCATTGCCCTACCACCTCGACGGGGCTGTGATCTGGTGGCTCGGACCGGCGAACTTCGGCAAAACGATGTCCGCCGGTGCGTACAACAACGAACAGCGCCCGAAACCCGGCTACGGGCACCCGCAGCGCGACATCATCGAGATCACGCTAGAGGATAAACACGTCCCCGAGAAGTACACCGACATCGACTCCACACTATCTGCCTACGCCGTCCGGCTTGCCTACCACGACTCGCCGTACAATATGCGGACCGCCTACCCCGGTCAGTACTGGTCGATCGAGATCAGTGTTGGAGAACCGCTCATGAACAAGTTCGATACGTCCGAAAAACGACAGCGCATTGTTGATATGATAGCTGAGACGGCTCACGTCGAACTAGAGACTGACATGGACCTCAACGACGACGTGGTCGATGCTATCGAACTCTACAACCGCGTCGGCAACTAACACGAAAACAATGGAAAAACAACGCTAATCAGGAGGTGAGATCACCACGAAACAGAGCATCCCGCTCAGTCCGCACTGGCAAGGGCGGTGAAAACCCGATAATTATATTATCCTATTGACACAATATCGCAGTATATGTCTGATATTACAATCACGACAACGGATAGTCTCGAAGGACACGCAGTCACTGAATACCTCGGTGTTGTCTCTGGTGAGGCTATCATCGGAGCGAACGTCGTCAGCGATATCGCCGCAAACATCCGTGATGTCGTCGGTGGACGAAGTGGGTCCTACGAAAAGAAAGTCGAAGCCGGGCGCAAAGAAGCAATTAACGATATTACCGCAGCGGCCCACGAACTCGATGCAGACGCAATCGTCGGTGCGACATTCGACTACGAGGAGATGGGTGAGGGGATGCTGTGGGTCAACCTCTCTGGAACCGCGGTCAAGACGCGGTCCGAGTAGCGTCGTCGATTGGGTCGATTTTACTGTGATTCGTGAGGGTTCAGCACCACATCGTACTGCCCGGCATGCTCGGGATACTCGATGAATCGCGGCGCGTCCGGATCGAACGGGCGCTGCAGTGATTCGAAGGCCTTCTTTTTGTCCCATGATTGGAGCCTACCGATAGCTGACCGGTCCTCCAAGTCGTGATAGTCCAAGTCGGGTTCAGTCAACTCCCAAGCTTTCAGTCCCTGTTCGGTACGGACGATGACGCTTGAGTATTCATCGCCGGAACCGACCGAACCAACGGTCAGGTCGGCACAGTAACCGGTGAAGTCAGCGCACTCGTCGCATCCTTTCAGTGCCGCGCCGTGAAACGCTTCGATGTCCTCCTGAAGAATCATCTCACCGTCGCGGTCGTAAACCAGCATGTCTCCGTGGAGGACATCCATCTTGCCGATGTCGTCGGGATCAATCCCGCGTTTCGCTTCGAGTTGTTCACCGATGAGGCGCTCGTAATTGAAGTTCTTCGTACACATCAACGCAATCGTGTAATCGATTGCTCTGATACCGTCCTCTTGGCTTGCGTAGTCCCACGCAAAGTCCTGCAGGGCACGGATCCCCTCGATTTCACATGGCGTTCCGACGAGCGCCAGCGAGAGGGCTTCGGGGTCTTTCTCTGGGAGTTTCTCCGCCCACTGATCGACGTTCAGGTTCCCGAGCGCCATCGTCTGATTGTAGAAGCTCCCCGCGTTCTCGATGAGTTCTTCGGGCGTCGTTGCGAGGAAGCTCTCGGCCTTCCACGGTTCGTCCGCGCTCTCGGTGGCGATGATTGCTCCGTCAATTTCGCCCGCCTCAAGTAAATGGATAAGAACGCTCGTGACGAGTCCGCCATCCTGTGCGTTCTCACGCCACGCTTCTTCGACTTTCGCGGAGAACTCGGTAATCGGATCACCGGCTCCGTTCACGTTGTCGTCGCCGCCGGTTATCTTCCACTGACGCTCGTATCGGAGGCCGCCGCGCGGACAGAAATCCCAGCAGAGCGAACAGCCCGTACACATCTTCACCAGTTTGGGGAGGCCGTCGTCGCCGAGTCCGATGGAGTCCGACGGACAGGATGCGACGCAAGTGCCACACTGGATGCACCGTCCTTCGTCGATGACGGCCGCGTCGAGTTCCATAAACCACGTCTTGTTGTCGGGTTCGTCGATATCGTTCATTTCCCCACGGATAGAGTAGTCCGGCGTGTCGAGATCGACCCCCTCGGGCACCTGTACGCGTCTATCTGGACGCTCCTCGGAAACGTCCTGACTCTTGCCCTCGCTGGGCGTCGTGAATTCGAAGGTCGTGAGGTTCCCCTCACTATCGACATTGCTCGGCCGCGTGCCACCGTCAACGGAAACTGGGGACGCGTTCGTCGTCTCCCGGTCAGGGCCGCCGTCACACCCGCATCCACGCCCACAGCGACACTCCTCGTTAGTCTGGTGGGCATCTTTGTCGTCAGATCCCTCGGACCGCCGCCGATACGTGATTGGGTTCAGATCCGAGTCGGTCCGGGGGCCAGATCCGGATCGGTGCCCACCCACAGGCAGGTAGCCAACATCAACGTCTCGTCTCTCATCGCCACCCGTGTCCGGGACGTGCGGCAACGGTTGCTCGCGCTCGTTTTCAGTGTTCTCAGCCGTCATGAGCGACCCCTCCGGAAACGTTAGCGTCCGCCCGTTGCATGATCCTTCGAAGGCGGTCGTTGCTCACCCGGCGGGCCCACTCGTAGAATCGCTCGTCGGGGTCGCGCTCTTCGGTAAAGACGGTGAATAGTTGCTGTAGTGCCGGAATCACGGCCTGCGCAGGGACTGCGTGCGCAACCCAATCGAGGAACTCGTTGTCGGGCCCAAGACTACCGCCGAGGCCGACATCCATACCCTCGGTGATATTATCACCCGCTTCGTTCGTGCTTCCTTCGGAGTCGTCCACCACAACCGTCTCGCCGCGGAATCCGATATCCGCGATTTGGGGCTGTGCACAGGACGCCGAACAACCCGACATGTGCATCCGAACCACCGAAAGGTCGTCCGGCGTGGCTATCTGGCGGTCTAGTGCCCGTGCCCAGCGGTAAACACGCTTTTTCGTCTCGATAATCCCGTAGCTGCAGAACTCCGAGCCCGTACACCCGACCACACCCCTTGCAAACGGCCCAGGATTGTGTTCGTACTTCCGGGCGAACGGTTCGTTCAGTAGTGCCGAAAGATTGTCTTCGGGGATATGAGTGAGAAGGAAGTTCTGGTCAGTCGCCAACCGAATCGAGGTATCGTCGGTTCCGTATTTCTTGGCTGCTCGTGCAACCGCCGTAAGTTCGTCGCCACCCATTCGTCCGGCGATAACGTTGAAACCGACATAGAACAGGCCGTCCTGTTTTTGAGGATGGACGCCAACGTGATCACCCCGGTAACCACGGGTGAGATCCTGTCCTCGAGAGTGGAGATCGACATCACAGCGGTCGCGAACAGCCGCCTCAAATGTACTCGGTCCCATCTGCTGGACGAGATAGCGCATCCGACAGAGTCCACGGTTGGTTCGATCACCCAGTTCTTTAAACGTCTGAGCGACCGCACGACAGAACTCCACGGCGTCTTCGGGTCGGATGAAGACATCGATATTCGAGGCCATCCGCGGACCATCTGAGAGACCACCACCGACGCGGGCATGGAAGCCGTAGATATCCTCGCCGTCAACATGCTTTCGAGCCGGGACCAGACCGACGTCGTTGATCTGGGACTGGGCGCAGTCCTCCTGACACCCGGTTATGGTCATCTTGAACTTCCGCGGGAGGTTGGCGTACTCCCGATTATTGGTGAAAAAGTCCGAGACAGCATCGATAACTGGCTGAGCATCGAAGCATTCGTGATCGTCAAGACCGGCCGCCGGACAGCCGAGGACGTTGCGTGCGGAGTCACCACAGCCCTGAATCGTGGTCAAGCCAACTGCTTCGTACGTGTCCCAGATCGCGGGTATGTCGGTGACCGCGATCCAGTGCATCTGGACGTCCTGACGGGTGGTGAGATCCAAGAATGCGTCACCCCAGATTGCGTTTTGTGCCTCGCCACCGTGCTCCTCGGGAGCGGTAGCGTACTCGTCGGCAACCGTACCGATGGCTTCAGCCTGTTCAGGCGTGAGAAATCCCCCGGGAACTTTGGTCCGAAGCATGAAGTAGTCGTCCTGGCGTCCGTGGGCGTACATTCCGGCCCATTTCAGACGCTCCCACTCGCCGTCGCCTGCTTGTGCCTCAATCTCCTCGAAAGAAAAATCTCCCTCAGCGTACTCGTAGACGTTCTCGATAACATCGAGCGGATGTTGTTCTTGTTTCCATCGTTCAACAGTGTTCATTGTGACCACTTGCCACAGACAATAGCACCAACAACCATGTGGTATAGTATCGATGCTATTTCTGCCCGAGGTATGTACGCGTCTCACCGATTACGAGAGCCAAATGCAGCGCTCTACTGGTTCTAAGAGGATTTTTATCCCGAGATTCAGCGTCGGGTTCGCGTGAGCTAGCGTCACGAAAACCGGTGAATATATCTTCAATCTCCGACGCACAAGATGGGAATCGCCGTACCGTAGTTGAGACCTTTTGAAGTGCAAGGTCTCTGGTCAAGGCAAACATATTCCGGAATACCAACCACAGATACACGAGCAATATCTATATCTTAAAACTGTAATCGTGCCGTTTACCAACAATATTCAGCCATATATTTTCCAATCTGGACTCATATATACAAATTTTGAGCGTGTATTTGCGTGTTCTATATTAGTTCGCTTTTTCTATCTGTATCTAGAGCATTTATAACGGTGGAAAGATCTACTTGCTCCTAATCTGGGAGAATTCCACGAATGAAAAAGAATCATAAGAAGAAACCTTTCAACGAGACACCGCCGTCCGTATCATTTCGGCTCCTGGGAAACTAAGAAACTAACTGTAACAAGCGCGTATTCACGCGACGCTTCGGAGACCCCCTCACCGGCGATTGAATTGATACTGCCGACTCCGAGAGCTTCAGCTGAGTTGCTCGTTAAGCGACCCTCGATACGTACGAAACCACGTTGATAGTCGGAAGCGGACATGAGTAGACGACCGGCGATAGCCAGAATTACACGCCTAATCTTGTAATGAATAGACGTTGTTCGAGGCAGGAATACGTGATAGACGATCTAGTCACCCTGTATTTCTACGCCACGGTCACAGAATCACAGAGACACAAGGCTACGCCGACTAGAGGTGGATCGTGGTGTTTCCCAGTGTGGGAAAGTATGGATCAACGCGACAAAATCAATCCGGTAGCTAGTCAGTATCCGAATACAGGCCATCAAGCCGCTCTGGAAGCGCTAGCGCTACAACAGCGTACGAAGAAGATGTCACGACTTCCGACCCGAAAGCATCCAGACTACTATTAAAGAGAAAAACGCATCGCTGCTGGTTGGAATTTCAGTGCCTCAGAGAGTTGCGATAGCCTCGATCTCGATATCGACTCCCTTCGGAAGGTTAGCAACCTCAACGGCGCTTCGTGCAGGTGGGGCGTCCTCGAAGTATTCGCTGTACTGTTCGTTCATCTCGTCGAAGTTCTCGATATCACCGAGGTACACCGTCATTTTGAGCACATCGCCCATCGTCAGCCCCTCGGAGTCAAGTATCGACGCAACGTTGTCGAGAACTTGTACAGTCTGTTCGGCGACACTCGCATCCGAAAGCAGTTCCCCATCCGGTGTCATCGGGATTTGTCCCGAGGTGAACAGAAGATTCCCGTTCGTCGTCGCCTGACTGTACGCCCCGACTGCAGCGGGCGCTTCGCGTGTCTTGATCGGTCGCATCGTTTCAGTTCATCCGCTCGAATCGGCATAAATGTTCCTCATACGAGACTGTAGAACACACCAACAAATAAAGCGTACATCAGTAAACGGACGAAAGAACGAGATTGGGAGGAACACGCTCGAAGCAGTAAACAGCCAGACAATGCCACAGTTCCCCACACTCAAAAATCAGCGAAAACAGCTAATAAATTGGTGGAGGATTTCGGAGCGGATCAGCGAATCCTCATTGAATCTACAGTCTACGTTCGTATAGCGCTGCGGAGTCTGCAACCGCACCCGCAGTTTTATCATGGTACGACGGAAGCATTCGGTATGACCAGCAGGCGAAAGCCCGACTGGCTCAAGATGCGTCCACCATCAGGCCGACGCTTCACTGAAATAAAACAGAGCCTTCGGGATCACGACCTTCATACTGTCTGTGAAGAGGCCAACTGTCCGAACCTCGGGGAGTGCTGGAGTGGTCACGACGGCCCGGGGACGGCGACATTCATGTTGATGGGTGACCGGTGTTCGAGAGGATGTAACTTCTGTGACGTCGAAACCGGAGGGATGAGCCCGCTCGATCCCGATGAACCCTCGAACGTCGCCGATGCTGTCAGCGAAATCGGTCTCGACTACGTCGTATTGACCTCTGTTGACCGCGACGACCTCGCTGACGGCGGATCCGCACACTTTGCGGAGACAATTCGGGAGATCAAACGACGCGACCCGAGTATCCTCGTCGAGGTCCTCACACCCGACTTTCAGGGATCTCCAGATGCAGTACAGCGGATTCTCGACGCAGGACCCGACGTGTTCGCCCACAATATCGAAACGGTAAACCGCCTGCAATGGCCGGTTCGTGACCGACGGGCCGATTACGACCAAACGCTCGATGTCCTCCAACAGGCGAACGACGAATCGGATGTGTACACAAAGACGAGCATCATGCTCGGCCTTGGCGAATACCATCACGAGGTCTATCAAACGCTTTCCGACCTGCGAGAGGTCGGTGTCGATATCGTCACCCTCGGTCAGTATCTCCAACCCTCGCGTTCGCATCTCGACGTGTTCGAGTACGTCCACCCAGACGTATTCGAGACGTGGCGTGACATCGCCGAGGAAGAGATGGAATTCCTCTACTGTGCATCGGGACCGATGGTCCGCTCGTCCTACAAAGCTGGCGAGTTGTTTGTCGATGCACTGCTTCGAGAGGGCAAGAGCGTCGCTCAAGCACGCAAACGCGCGCGTGTCAACGGTGACTGACCAGTGGCAGTAAGGCTCAACGGCAACCCGAAACGGTCGGGCACTCCAGTAGGCCACAAGAAAGATCGAATACCGCCAAACACTGCCCACGTCAAAGGAGCAATGAGTGTCGCGGGTAAGTCAGTAAACGATGGCCACCCGAACACCGATACGTCCGAGCGGAGAGTATCTCGTCCAACGACTAGTTGAACCACGGGCTACTAACGCCGTGATAGAGTACCCGACCAACCCGAAACTGAGCCCGAAAAATGGGAGCTAAAGAGACAACGACCGAAACGGACGTACTGGTTATCGGCGCTGGACCGGGGGGCTATGTCGCTGCCATTCGCGCCGCACAACACGGTCTCGACGTGACGCTTGTCGAAAAAGAAGCATACGGTGGCGTCTGCCTCAACCACGGGTGTATCCCGTCGAAGGCGTACATCAGCGCGACCGACCTCGCTCACGACGCAGGGCAGGCAGCGGAGATGGGCATCCTCGTTGACCCGGCTATCGACATGGCGAAGATGCAAGAGTGGAAGTCGAACAGTATCAGCCGACTCACGGACACCGTCGAGAAGCTCTGCAAGGCAAACGGCGTCAGCCTCATCGAAGGGATGGCTTCGTTCGTTGACGAGACGGAGGTTCACGTCACGCGCGACGAGGACAATCGAGACCGAGTCTCCATCGGATTCGAGCGCTGTATCATCTCGACAGGATCACGCCCCGTTCAGATTCCGGGCTTCGACTTCACGGACGACGAAGTGTGGTCCTCGCGGGACGCACTCTCGGCGGCGACAGTGCCTGATCGCCTCGTCGTTGTCGGCGCGGGCTATATCGGCATGGAACTCTCGACTGTATTTGCAAAACTCGGTTCGGATGTCACCGTCATCGAAATGCTGGATGATGCCCTCCCCGGATACGAAGACGACATCACCCGCGTCGTTCGCAAACGCGCTTCTGAGTTGGGTATCGACTTCCGCTTCGGTGAAGGAGCAAGTGAATGGCGCGGCATCGACAACGGCATCGAAGTCGTGACCGAAACCGAAGACGGCGAGCGATCTGTCTATCCCACGGACAAGGTACTGGTTGCCGTCGGTCGGCAGCCCGTGACCGAGACGCTTGATTTAGAGCAGATCGGCTTAGAACCGACCGAGCAAGGCTTCCTAGAGACAGACCGCCACGCTCGAACGGACGTTGAACACGTCTTTGCCGTCGGAGATGTCGCCGGAGAACCGATGCTCGCGCACACGGCCAGTAAAGAGGGCATCGTCGCGGCCGACGTCGCGGCTGGCAAACCGAGCACGATGGACAACCGGACTATCCCCGCGGCCGTGTTCACCGACCCTGAGATCGGTACCGTCGGTCTGACCGCGGCCGAAGCCGAATCGGAGGGGTTCGACCCCATCGTCGGCACGTTCCCGTTCCGAGCGTCAAGTCGCGCACTGACGACCGGTGAGACGGAGGGGTTCGTTCGCATTGTCGCCGACGGCGAGTGCGGGACCGTTCTCGGTGCGCAAATCGTCGGTGCCGAAGCCTCGGAACTCGTTGCCGAGGTCGCGCTGGCAATCGAGCTGGATGCGACGGTCGAAGAGCTCGCTTCGACCGTTCACACTCACCCGACGCTCGCAGAGGCGGTCATGGAAGCAGCCGAGAATGCGAGAGACCGCGCCATTCACACGTTGAATCGGTAAACGACAATCTGGCTCATCTACTGAAATCTGTTCGCTGCGTTTCTGCCTACTGTGCGTGAAGACGCCATCGACGCAAGAACAGATCGATGGAACCGTCGGATCCCTCCTCGAATTTGACAGCGAGTCGCTGGCCGGTGTCCGTGACCGTTTCAAACTCGTAGATATCTCCGCTGAGGTCGTTTGGGAACAGGCTGATCGAGAACTCGGAGGTGAAACCTTGGATAGTGACCTCGAGCGTGCCTCCATCTCGCTCGACCGTGGCTTCCACGATTCCCCGATATGACTTGTATTCTCCCTCGAGCGAGCCGAGTTTCTCCTCCAACAGAAGCGCTGGGACGGAACGTTTCGGGTCGTTCCCTTCTAACAGCGAAAGTACGCCGTGACAGGCAACACTCGGGTGTTGCGGCGGGGAGACGTTACAGGCGATGCTAACCCCCACGTTCTGATCGGGGAAGAACGCGACGGCGGCGGTCGTCGTTCCCATCATCCCGCCGTGTCGGACCAATCGATTCCCGAGGAACGATTGAAGCTCCCAACCGAGGCCATACTGTCGTTCGGTGCCGTCGATGAACGTCGATCTGGTCGACCTCGGCTCGAACATCTGTGCCATCGATTCCTGCGAGAGAAGCTGTTTTCCCTCGAATGATCCCCCGTTCAGATAGAAGCGAAGATAGTTGACCAGATCGTCCGCACAGCTAATGACTCCACCGGGTGCGTAGAGCAGCGGATCAACGGGGAGACGCGCTTCAACCAGGTCGTCATCGTTCTGGAAGTAGGCTTGCATCCGGTCGTCATACGACTCGAACGCTGCCCGAGAAAAGCACGACCGGTCCATCTCAAGCGGCTCGAATATGTTCTCACGGACGTACGTCGAGTAGGATTTCCCAGTCACCGACTCGATCACCTTTCCGAGAAGCGTAAACCCGGTGTTACAGTAAAAGAACTCCTTCGCTTGGGGGTCCCGCCGTTCCTCGACGGATCCCTGAACGTGTCTGTGGAAATCGCGGTCGTCGCTGAGCGGAACGCCCATCTCTCTCAAGCCAGTCAGCCGAGCTATTAAGGCAGTCAGGCTGCCGTCACTCGGTAACCCGGACGAGTGAGACAGTAGTTCCTCGACTGTCACTGATGACCCCGGTGCCGCTTCTAAGTGGGGAACGAAGGAATTTATCGGACTCGTGAGATCCAGTTCGTCCTCCTCAACGAGCTGTAGAATCGCTACCGCGGTAACTGACTTCGAGCACGACCCGATGCCGAATAACGTCTGTGGAGTTGCGGATTCATTCGTTGAGAGATTCCGCGCCCCAAACGCATCGGTATAGGTAGCTTCGTCTCCGGACACTACGGCCACGCTCAAGCCGGGAACTTTGTTCTTTCTCACCCACTCCGATAAGAACGTTTCAATACTGTCTTGATACGCAGTTACGTTTTTAGTGGACATCTCGACAACTGTAAACACATTTCAAAGTACAAATAACTACCCATCAAGTATAGCGTGTGTCGAAAGAAGCGGGCCAGGTCGAATCCAGTATGAGTTATCGTCGTTGTCGGTTCCTAGTCGCTGTCGGCTGACGAAGAGGGTCAACCCGGAGGAGACCTTAGTTCCCGATGCGCTCGGACTGAGGGACGACACGTTTGATCGTGTATCCTGCCGCCTCAATCTCCGAAAGAACACGGCCCATCGCTGCTTCGCCGGGCGTTGTCGTTCGGATAACGAGGTCCGCTTTGCCGACCGGAAGCCCCTCTTCGGAACGGTCGTGTCGAACGCTTCGAATATTTGTGTCGTGCCGACCGATGATGTCCGCTATCTCCCCCAGAACGCCGGGACGGTCATCGATTCGAACGTAGAGAGTGACGAACTGATGTCGGTCAACGAGCGCTCTCGTCAACATATCCTGAAGGGTTGCAATATCGATGTTGCCCCCACAAAGAAGTGGGACGACGGTCTCCCCTTGGCAATCGATTGCGCCCGAGAGAAGCGGTGCGACAGACGTTGCAGCGGCTCCCTCAACCATCTGCTTCGAACGCTCCAACAACCACAGCGTCGCCTGCGCGATTTCAGTATCGGTGACCGTGACAACCTCATCGACGTGTTCTTGGATGATCTCGAACGTGAGGTCGGAAACGCTCCCCGTCGCAATGCCGTCAGCGATGGTGTCCGGGGTCTCGTTTTCGACGGGGTGCCCTTTATCCAGACTTTGTGGTACTGTCGCTGCGGGTTCTGCCTGAACCCCGATAACTCGAATGTCCTCGTCGTGTGCCTTCACTGCCGTTGCGATACCGCCGATCAGGCCACCGCCACCAATCGGGACCGTGAGAACGCTTACGTCAGGAACCTGTTCGATCAACTCAAGTCCGATTGTTCCCTGTCCGGCGACGACGGCGGGGTCGTCGTACGCATGAACGAACGCCGTGTCAGGGTCGTCGGCATACGTCTGCGCGACATCCATCGCTTCCGCGAACGTCTTTCCGTGAAGTTCGACTGTCGCTCCGTATCCTTCTGTTGCGTCAACTTTCGCCTGCGGAGCCGTCTCCGGCATAACGATCAGCGAGTCTAAGCCGAGTTCAGTGGCAGCGAATGCGACTCCCTGGGCGTGGTTTCCTGCACTGGCAGCAACAACCCGAGTTGCATCACCGCGAGCGATCTGAGAGATCTTGTTGAACGCACCGCGCGGTTTGAACGATCCCGTTTTCTGAAGATGTTCGAATTTGAACCAGACATCTGCACCGACCTCCCTCCCGAGCGTCGTACTCTTCTCGACGGGTGTTTGTCTGATCTCCGCTGATTCATCAAGCCGCTCTTCCGCACGTCTGATATCGTCGATTGTTACGGTCATTGGTATTTTATATAGGAGCCCGGAGTTACTTGAATCGTTATGCCACGGTGCTGGGAGTTCTGAATCATGATACGCGCCCCGTCAGAACGCTTTCCACCCGATCATTCGTATATCGGGTACGCCTCGCAAAGCTGATCGACTGTCGTTGCGACGTCTGTAGCAACATCGTCATCCTCGGGATGCTCGATGATGTCAACGATAGCGTGTCCGATAGTCTCCATCTCCGACTGTGTGAACCCACGCGTTGTGAGTGCTGGCGTCCCAACTCGAATACCGCTAGTGGTGAACGGCGACCGTGTCTCGCCCGGAACAGTATTTTTGTTCACGGTGATCCCTACCGATTGGAGTGCCTCTTCGGCGTCACTCCCCGTAACATCCGGATGTGAGTCCCGCAAATCAACGAGGACGTAGTGTTTGTCTGTCCCACCGCTAACGAGTGATAGCCCTCTCTCGGAAAACGTGTCAGCTAACGTCTTGGCGTTCGTAACGACCTGTTGTGCGTATTCTTCGAATTCGTCCGTCAACGCCTCCTTGAAGCCGACGGCTTTCCCGGCGACATTGTGCATAAGCGGCCCTCCCTGGCTACCGGGGAAAATCGCTTTGTCAATCTGCTCTGCGTACTCGTCCGTCGTGAGAATCAATCCTCCTCGACCTGCTCGGATCGTCTTATGGGTACTTGCCGTGACGAAATCAGCGTTTCCAACGGGGTTCGTATGCAGACCGGCCGCGATGAGGCCCGTGACGTGAGCAATATCCGCGAGATGATAGGCCCCGACTGCTGCCGCAATCTCGTCGATTCGTTCGTACGCAAACTCCCGTGGATACGCCGATGATCCGCTGACGATCAGATCCGGATCGAATTCGGTCGCGTGGTCGGCAAGCGTGTCGTAGTCGATATAGCCACTGTCGGGATCAACACCGTACTGTTCGACCTCGTAGAGTTGGCCTGAGAAATTGACGTGATGTCCGTGAGAGAGATGCCCACCATGAGTGAGATCCAACGAAAGGATTCGGTCACCGGGATCGAGCATCGCAAAGTACACACCCATATTCGCCTGGGTGCCACTGTGCGGCTGAACGTTAGCGTAGTCGGCACCAAAGAGTTCTTTCGCACGGTCAATCGCCAACTGTTCGACGGTATCGACGTGTTCACAGCCACCGTAGTAACGGGCGTCGGGGTAGCCCTCCGCGTATTTGTTTGTGAGGACAGATCCTTGTGCTTCAAGCACAGCCTCCGAGACGTGGTTCTCGGACGCGATCAATCCCAGACTGTCTTCTTGCCGTTGTCGCTCGTTTTGGATAGCAGAATAGACCGCTGGGTCAGTCTGCTCAAGGTGGTTACTACCAACCATAGAACTTCCTTTTAATCAATGATATAAAAATCATTCTGAATAGGCGAGATCAGCTTCGAGAGCTGATGGCCAAATAGCGGAGGCAGAGTGGTGATTCAGTCCGAAATCTGCTGCCAGGACAACACCGGATCTCTCGCGGCCTTCGTTTGATCGATTCGCTTTGCGGCGGTGGCGTTTGGAGCCTCACTAAGTGCATCGCCACTCTGTTCGGTCACCGAGTTGAAGGCATCCGCCAACTGGTCTAGCGTCGTTTTACTTTCAGCTTCCGTCGGTTCAGTCATCAGCGCTTCATCGACGATTTCGGGCCACTTCGTGGTCGGGGGATGCATCCCGTAGTCTAGCATCTTCTTGGCGAAATCCGCGGCGTCGTTGTCTCCGGCACTCGCAACGAACTCGTGGTGGAACGGCTCGAACGGGATGTCCAAATCAATCTGGGATGCGAGATAGTTCGCGTTGAGGACCGCTTTCGCACTCGTGTCTTCCAATCCGGCATCGCCAAGCCGAGAGATGTAGGCGTGTGTCTTGAGGAGAACGAGCCAGTTACCCATCGCACCGTGGACTTTCCCGATGGATTCCTCGGGGTCATAAAGCGTATACTGGTCTCCGTTCTTTCCGACGTGTGGGCTTGGAAGGAACTTCGCAAGCCCCTCACGAACACCAATTGGTCCAGCACCGGGACCGCCACCACCATGTGGGGTCGCAAACGTCTTGTGGACGTTGTAGTGCATGATATCGAACCCCATATCGCCCGGTCGAGCGCGTCCGAGGAGCGCGTTCAGATTCGCGCCATCATAGTACAGCAGTCCACCGGCTTCGTGTACCATGTCCGCGATTTCCTCGATATTTCGCTCAAACAATCCGAGCGTGTTTGGATTAGTCAACATGAGTGCCGCAGTTGACTCACCAACCGCCGCAGACAGAACATCGAGGTCAACGCGTCCATCTTCGTCTGCGGGAAGTTCGACGAGATCATACCCCGCCATCGCCGCACTGGCAAAGTTCGTCCCATGGGCACTGGCCGGGACGATAATCTCGTCTCGTTGTTCTGCCTCACCGTTGTATTCGTGGTACGCTTTAGCGACCAAGATCCCGGTGAGTTCGCCAGCCGCTCCTGCGGGCGGTTGGAGTGTTACTGCACTCATTCCGCCGATTTTTCCGAGATACTCTTGTAGCTCGTAGTAGACCTGTAGTGTTCCTTGTGCTAGCTCAGACGGCCGGTCCGGGTGAATTGCCGCCGAGGGAAGCGCAGCGAGATCCTCGGTGAACTTGGGGTTGTACTTCATCGTACAGGAACCGAGCGGGTACGGCCCACTATCGATTCCGTAGTTCATCTGTGAGAGCCGAGTGTAGTGGCGGACGAGCTCTGGCTCCGAGACGGACGGCAACTCGACGCTCTCACGAGTGAGTTCGTCAGGGAGGAATGTATCCTCCAACTCACTACGGGTCAGATCTTTCTCCGACAACAGTGGTTCGTGGCCGTCGGATTCCGTATCGTTCCATTTCGCCTGTCTATGTTGTTGCATTATTCCATCACCTCTCTCACGGCCTCAACGAAGTCATCTATCCGATGCTCGTTCGTCTCGGTCACACAGATTTGGATGGTCTGCTCGTTCAGTTCGTGAACGACAAACCCTTCGCTCGCCAGTTCTGACACCACTTCGCTGGCGTCTTTTTCGACTTCCGCTTTGAACTCCCTGAAGTGATACGCCTGTGTAGCGGGCGCAGATACCCCTTCGATCTGGTCTAGTTCGGAAGCGACCTGCGCCGGTAACCGCGTACACCGGTCCGCCAATGCAGTGAGACCGTCCGGTCCCAAGTACATAGCGTGAATCGCCGTTCGAAGCGCGACCCAGGCTTGGTTGCTACAGATATTACTCGTCGCCCGCTCCCGTCGAATGTGCTGTTCGCGTGTCTGAAGCGTCAAGGTGTACGTCCGATCGCCCGCGCTGTCTCTCGAAGCGCCGACCAACCGGCCGGGGATCTGTCGAAGGAAGTCGTCGCGGCACGCAAAGATACCGATGCCCATTCCGTAGGCAGCAGGAAGTCCGAGGATGCCGGCGTTACCGACGACGATATCGGCACCAACAGTGCCGGGGTTCTGGAGCAGCGACAGCGCAACCAAATCAGACCCGATACAGAGCAGTGACTCTACCTCGTCCACAATCGATCCCACTTCGATCAGGTGTTCTTCGATTATCCCTTCGGGAGTGGGGTTTTCGAGATAGACGAGGAGTACATCCTCATCGAGAGATTGCCGGAGTGTCTCCGGGTGTACCATTCCATCCTCGGTCGGGAACTCTCGAACCGACAGGTCCGACCCATCAGTGTAGTTGTCGAGGACGGCACGACGTTCAGCACGGAGATAGTCCGGAACCAGGATTACCGACCCGCTTGCCTCTCGGACACGATCTGCGAGGGTAGCCGCCTCACCGAGTGCCGTCGCGGCATCGTACATCGAACAGTTGGCGACGTCCATCCCAGTCAGTTCTGTGACCAGCGACTGGAACTCGAATAAGACCTGCAGAAATCCCTGTGAAACCTCCGGCTGATATTGCGTATACGATGTAATAAACTCAGAGCGAAGCGAGAGATGATCAACCACAGAGGGAATGTAGTGTGAGTAGTGACCCCGTCCGAGAAACTCAGTACTATCAGAGTTCCTGCCAAGTGTGCGCTGTAGGCGCTGTGTTACGGCCTGTTCGGAGGCCCCCTCGATCCCAAACGCTCCGTCAAATCGAACAGCGTCGGGAATATCAAAGAGATCCTCGATGTCATCCGCCCCAATCGCATCGAGCATGAGGTCAACATCGTCCTGATCGTGGGGTGTAAAGGGACTTCCCCGACTGTCCGGACTACGGGGGAAGCTCTGATCAGTACGAGATCTGGAACGTTCTTGCATCGTCTTAGATTTGGGTTTCGTATTCGCTTGCTGGTAGCAAGTGGTCGATACCGGTCTCAGTGTTGACTTCTAGCAGCCATCCAGATTCGTGGGGGTCGTCATTGATCAGTTCAGGTTGATCGACTATTTCTCGATTGACGCCCACAACAGTGCCCGAGACGGGCGAATAGATGTCCGACACTGCCTTGATACTCTCGACGACACCAAACTGTTCGCCCTCATCAAGTTCTGCACCCTCGTCCGGGAGTTCCGCGAAGATGATGTCCCCGAGTTCGTCCTGAGCGAAGTCGGTGATTCCGATTCTGACGATATCGTCGTCGAGTTCTTTTGCCCACTCGTGCGATTCTGCGTATCGGCGGTCGTCTGGAATTTCGAATGACATGGTAAGTTACTCGTTGTCGTCTGCAAGCGAACTCAGGAAGCGGTGATTCACAATTGTTGCTGGAACGTTGCGGTCCCGTATTTTGACCGCAACAGTGTTATTCTCCTCTGCTTCGTCCGAATTCACGTACGCTAGTGCGATTGGTTGATTCAACGTCGGACTCATCGTTCCACTCGTGACGTGACCAATGTGTTCTCCATCACGGAGTACGTCGTATCCGTGCCGCGGGATACCGCGTTCGTTCAGTTGGAGACCGACGAGTTCGTGATCGACACCGGTCTCCGCAAGGGTTTCTAAGGCATCCTGTCCGATAAAGGACGGTTTCGAGAGATCAACCACGAAACTAAGCTTTGCCTCAAGCGGTGTTCTCGGCTCGGCTTCCGGATCGAAATCCTGCCCAGAAAGCAGGAGACCAGCTTCGAGCCGAAGTGTGTCACGGGACCCCAATCCACAGGGTGGAACGTCGCTAAAAGCATCCCACATCTCGTGTGAGTCGCCCACGGCAAAGAATATCTCAACGCCGTCCTCACCGGTATAGCCCGTCCTCGCAACCAGACAATCGACACCCGCAATGGACGTACGCATCATCGAGAACCGCGCTAAACTCGTGAGAGGGTCCTGCGACAGGCCTTCGACGATTTCGATGGCATCCGGACCTTGGACTGCAACAAGGCCTAGTTCTTCGGTCTTGTTTTCGACGCTGACCCGAAGCCCGAGTCGGTGTGCGTGCTCTGACCACCGCTCGACCATTTGCTCGCCGTGGCCGGCGTTCGGGACGAACAGATATGCATTCTCGTCGGGGTATTTGTACACGACGGTATCGTCGATGATGATCCCCTCTTGGTCGAGAATGCACGAGTACTGAGCATCCCCTTGGTCAAGTTCTCTGACGTCATTGCTCGTGAGACGGTTCATCAGTTCCGTGGCATCGGGCCCACTGACTTTGACCTCGCTCATATGGCTGACGTCAAAAATGCCAGCGGAATCACGAACAGCGGCGTGTTCTGTACTGATTGTGTCGTATTTGACAGGCATCTCCCAACCGCCGAAGTCGGTGAATTCGGCTCCGGCATCGAGGTGTGCCTGATAGAGTGGTGGCTTGCGCAGGGTCACAAGCCAATGAGTCTCCTGAGATTATAAATACCTTTCTGTGGGAACAACTCAACGACTGCGAGTAGTGAGACACCCACTGTCAAAGGGAGGGATTTATTGTGCATCGTTCTCATTTTCCAGTATGGGGAAAGAATCTCGAAAGACGTCCAAAACGTCGCTGCTCACGATTGAGGCAATACGAGACCTCGAAGGGGCATCACTGACGGAGATAGCTGAGTATACGGATATTCCCATCAGCACGTTACATACCCATCTACAGACCTTACAGGAGATGGAGTACGTGATCCGGGAAGACCGAGAGTACAAACTCGGAATGAAGCTATTCCACCTCGGTGAACAGGCTCGATGGCGAGATACTCGATACCAGTTGGTAAAGGAAAAGGCGTGGGATCTGGCGAACCGCGTGGGCGAAGAAGTCAGTTTTGCTATCGAGGAGAACAACCGAATGGTGATTCTGTTCGACGAAACGACTGCGCCCTCAGACGAAGGGTTTCAAGTCGGACGCTACTTTGATCTTCATAGCTCAGCCTGTGGCAAAGCGGCACTGGCAGAGTTTTCAGACGAGCGGATTCACGAGTTTATCGAGCAGTGCGAATTACCCGCATACACCGACAACACGATTACCAACAAAGATGAGCTCCTTGCTGAAGTCGAAACCATTCGAGAGCAAGGGTACGCAGTGAACAAACAAGAGGAGTTAGAGGGCCTGCGAGCCGTCGCTGTCGCAATCAACGAACCCGACGGTAGCGTATTCGGAACCCTCGATATCGCCGGGCCACCGTACCGCCTCCCGGAAGACGACGTGATCGCAAAGCGGCTGCAATCCGCAGTTGTCGAAATCGAGTCCGCCTTGGTATCGGAAACCTCGGGCTGATTCTCGATGGTCGCAGACAACTTTTCTAATTTGGGAAAGACTTGAAGTGCTGGGGACAGAGGCCGCTGAAACTGGTCTATTAATTGCGAACGGGCAGAGAAACTGTGAGCAGAGATGCGGGAGCTAATTAACTGAACGGGTAAACCGTGGCAGTTTCGGCCGAAATCGGTCGGTAGAAGAACTATATCGGTACAATACAGTTACATATCGATATATTACCATAACACTTATTTACCAATATGGTAAACTCCGACCTGGCCGATGTCAGCATGACACAGGATAGAGCCAGCCACGGAGATGGTGAGGAATTGGAGTCGGAACTAAACGAGATCAGACCAGCAGAATCCGGGCCTGAGATCGAATTTCGGGGCAGTCAACTACTCAGCGCGATCCCCATATCCCTCTTCATAATATGGGCGGTTTTCCAAAGTGGGATATTGCGGGTCGGCGATACGACTGGACTAGTCGCTGGAATGCTAGTCTGTCTAATTGTGGGGATGTTCTTTACGAAGGGAGACTGGAAACACTACGCGAACACCGTGTTCGAAGGAATGACACAACGAGTCGCTGCGACCGCGATTGTCGCGTGGCTCTGGGCCGGCATGTTCGCCAACACGATTCAAGCCGGGGGATTCGTCGGCGGACTAGTGTGGGCTGCAGATGCGGTAAACGTCGGTGGGGATATGTTCGCGGCAGTAACGTTCGTACTCGCAGGACTACTGGCCACCGGCATTGGAACCGGATACGGGACGACGGTCGCCTTCTCGGCCCTGTTCTTCCCAGCCGGTGTCTTGCTCGGCGCGAATCCGGTTCTGATATTCGGAGCAATTCTCTCGGGTGCAGTCTTCGGCGACAACCTCGCACCGGTTAGCGACACAACCATCGTTTCGGCGGTAACGCAGGATTCCGATATAGGGGGTGTGGTCGCATCACGGTTCAAATATGCTATCGCAGCGGCTATCCCGGCGTTCATCGCGTACGTCGTAATGGGCAATATGATGGCAGGTATCGACATCTCACAACAGGCCCAACAGCTCTTTCTCGAAAGTAGCACACCAGCGGGTCTGGCCCATCTTCTCTCGATGGCCGTCGTTATCGGAACGGCAATTAGTGGGCGCCACATCATCGAAGCGGTTTCCTGGGGGCTAGTCGTCGCTGCGGTCCTCAATCTCAGCCTCGGTCTTGCGACAGTGAGCGATATGATCGTCTTCCGGGCACCTGAGACGTTGGGGATGGCGCAGTCCCTTGCGTTCCTCCCGTTTGTCGAACTGGTCGCTCCCGGAAACACGGGAGTTGGCGGAAGTATCTACACTGGTGCGAAAGGCTTCTTCCCGCTCGTCGTACTCGTCTTGCTTATCGTCGCTGCATCACAGATTATGATGCGCGGCGGCGGGTTCAAAGTGATTCAGGACTGGTTGCTCGACAAGGTTGCCACGTCGGTACGTCGCGCCGAACTGGCGATGGTACTGGGAACCGCAACGGTCAACGCAGCGATCACGATCAATACGGCCGCCGAAATTGCAATCTCTCCCTACATCGCACGTATCGGAGAGAAGTTCAATATCAACGGCTACCGTCGTGCGAATATCCTCGACGCGAATACGTCCGCAATGGGATATGTATTCCCGTGGGGCGGTGGGGTTCTGGTCGGGTTCGCAGCGATTCAGTCACTCCCAGGACAGTATGAGTGGTTCACGCAGGCGATGGTCGTAAATCCTGTTTCGGTCGTCCCCTACGTGTTCCACGGGTGGTTCCTGTTCGCTGTGTTCGTTCTCTCCGCAATTACTGGATTCGGTCTCGAATACACGCACGACCGTAGCTCCTCGGAGGTGAGTCGCGTATGAGCCTTCTCGAAAAGTATCTTGCCGGCTTCCAACTTCGCAGTCGAAAGCCGACGTTTGAGCCGGGGACACGTGTCTCCGTGTTCATTACCGGCCAGGACGGAACCGATCTGGTCGCAAGAGTCGGTGACTCGAAAATACGGATCACAGATGCCCCAGTGGAATATCTGAACGACCGAGTGCTCGTCGAGATTGACGAGTTTGACGATAACGATCACGTGGCGGAAGGAACGTTCATAGAGAAAGTGGGAGAAAGTTCCTTCTAACCGCAGCGTACTCGCTTTTTTGTGCGGATTGTCGGAACAGATCGTTCCGCGACGAACAGTATGAGGCTCGGCAGGCAAGCGTTCGTATTACAATATTACGATTGTAATGGTATGGCTATGCTGTGCAGGAAGAGTACTGAATTACCCCCGAGAGTACTACTAGAAAATAGCACGCTTGGCAACGACTGCTCCGAACCTCGACCGGCTGACGGGCGGCTTGCTCGCTTTCTCAGATTCAGGCTATTTCTATTATAATCGAGATTCGAATTGGAGTACAGTACATAGAGAACACACATACTTCAGAATATGATTCTCAAAGTCACCCCAAGTATGCCAGATATGGAAGTGATATCGTTGATTTAATTCCACATCAGGTATTTCTCGATGTACACCCTAAATACCAGATATAGATTTGGGTAGATTGAGACAGCTACGGGGCAGAACCACATGGAGGGCTAAATTGTCGTTCAATTATTGCTCCCCAAGCACTGTGCAGTGAAAAGGTGGCCGCAGCGCGCGTTCAGTCCCCAGTGGCCTCCTCACCTGCACCAACGTTTGTAACTTCGATGCCGCCGGAAAGTTCGGTGTTGGGGTACGGCATGTCGAGACCCTCGGCGTCGAAGCGCTCCTTGACCGCCTCAACGAACTGCGCACGGACTGCCCCGTAGCTACTTTCGTCGGGATCGATCCAGATGCGTCCGGAGAGCACGACGGCAGAGTCACCTAACTCCGTGACGGGGGCAGTTGGTTCAGGGTCGTCAAGGACGCCACCGATACGCGATCCTTCGTCAATGATCGCATCCCGTGCCTGCGCAATGTCATCCTCATATCCAATTCCGAAGCCGACAGACACCCGGCGGCGGTCGTTCGCCACATTATTGATCACTGCTGCGTTGGCGAGGTCGCTGTTTGGGACGGTGATCCGCTCGTTGTCGAACGTGTCCAATTTCGTCACTCGCAGTTGGATTTCACGAACGACACCGCTGTTCCCGCTCCACTCGATCCAATCGCCGACCGAGAACGGTTCGTCCTGGATGATAAACACCCCAGCGACGAAGTTGGCAATGAGATCCTGCGCCGCGAAACCGACTGCGAGTGCGAGCGCACCAGCCAAGGTTGCGAACGCCGCGAGGACGACACCGAAACCAGCGACTGTCGCAGCCAGTGCGACCGCACCGACGCCAGTGATTACAACAGTCGTACTCACGGCAAGGCTGATAAGCGTCTCATCGAAGCCACGGTGTTCGAGAGTGCGTTCTACCGCTCGGGTGAGGAAGTACTTCCCGAGTAGATAGATAACGGCGAACACGACGATGAACAATACGACCGTCGTGACAGCACTGACGAGCGGTGAGATGTACTGCTGTGGGTCAAAAAGAGGCTCTTGTTGAAGTAGCATCATTACCATTGTCAATCAATGTCGATTGTGTATTAATAACTTGTCACAGCGTCAGTCGCTGGAGCATCGAATCGCCCCGTGAACTAGTTACACGGTCAGCGGCAGTCAAAGTACAGAAAAGATATGATTATATAAATACATAATCGGAGTATGTTCGAGTGGTTCTCAAAGCAGTTCACAAACCCAGAAATCGTTGCTCTCGTACTGGGAGCAAGGTTTCTTTCTTACTTCCTATACGCAGCACTCACTGCGGCGGCTGTCGGAGTCCAGTCGCGGCTCACAGTCCTTAGTCTTGGGCTCTCTGTCCTTTCCGTGGTACTCACCGTTCTAACTCTTCACCCGAGCGGACTTCCTAACTCGGCCTCGTACATCGACATTCTCATACACTTTACCCTCCCTGTAGTTGCGGGATACGCCGTGTACGTACAGCCCTCAAATAGACGGTGGATCGGGTTTTCACTCCTCTTGGTGTCCACCTTCTTCTTTCTTACAGTACTACTCGTTCTCTACGGAGAAGGACCGTGAGACCCCTGCGGAAAAATAGTTATTTACTGTCTGGATCCCTACCCGTAGCTAGTCTTCATCGAAGTACGCCCATGTCCCGCTGTGTGAGCCAAACTTGTTACTCGTATTACCGATATCGGTACTCTCGTGGTTGATGTTGGAGTGTCCGTCTCCCCAGAATCCGACGACGGCTTCTCTCGCTTTGTCGAGTTTGAAGTTCGCATCGAGGAACGGGATTTTCCCGTGATCGCAGGGATCCCGATGGGCCTGACCGACTGCTTTGATGTCGTCGAAGGGCACGTCGTACAGGCGAATATGGTACTGCTTAGTGGTACAGAGAGCGTTAGGGACCCACCGCATGACGTGCGTATCATTACTTTTTGTTCCGCCATCCGGGAGGTTGACGTACCGGTTCTGGCGAATGATGGCCGTGATGGGACTGGCCGGAAGCCACCTTCCGCCACCGTTACCGTTTTCCATATGATTCTTAATCGACTGGGAGTCTTCTGTCTCCCACGCGACGTTCAACGGTGCGCCGCGGTTCTGCATGTCCTCGGCGTCCGACTCCTTTTTGTAATGATACAGCGGAACGTTTCCATCGAGGGGAGGGATGTGCTGAGGCTGGACCCCGCCTTCGGGTTTCTTATTCCAGATTTCGCGTTCGGCGTTCCGCTGCTCCTGAGCGGTCCCGATAACCTGCTGAGTCCGCTGAACGTACGTTGATCTCTCCCCGTTTCGTACCTCCTCACGTACCTGCTCTTTGGGAACCGAAATCGTCTCGTACGTGAACGTAGGGTCCCCGTATCGTTCCGCGAGGTCCGGACTCTTGAACGTCCGCTCGTACCTGTATTCTCCCTCTGAGTCCGGATTCGGGGTGATCTTGTGGATCAGTTTCCCCTCAGCGTGTATCGGAAGTCGCTCTTCGTTAGCAACCCCGGCAGTACCGGGAGGACCTGAACCATCGTTATCAGTACGCTCGCGTGCAGAGCCAACGCCACCGACACCCATTAGTCCAATCGAGACACCGATTCCTTTCAGTACTGACCGTCTTTTTACCATTGTGCTCCAGTATACGTTGGAATAGTGACAGTAAAAAATGTATTTGATGAGGAAACTAAATCCCAATTACATTACTGCATTGTTATATTTGTAAAAAGATAGCAAGAGGATGTTGTCGTCATTTGCTGTGAAAACCCGGTTCAATCGATACAAAATAGAGATATTTAGCAATCAATTGGATAGACAACTTCCAAGCCGTGTTCAACCTGATCGGCGAGTTCAACGAGTACAGCGCAACTGCTGAATAAACGAGGGAATCGTATCCTGATAGCGTGACTAAACCGAATCGCTTTTGTTTAGTGTGAAATCCCCTACATAAGTGGGTGGACATCAATTTTCAGAATCTGGCAACCGTCGTAGTTGTTGTTTTTCAGATACGCGATGAGGGAATTGCAATGAATCGGTCCCCCACACGCAGACAATACCTGCAAAGCGCTGCTCTCGCTAGCATTGTGGCTGTCGCCGGCTGTTCAACCAGCAGTAATCGCAATCAATCTATCGGCAACGCCATTAGTAAACCAGCGACCACCGAGGCATCCGAATCGGCTCCAGCGGAGTCATTAAAGGAATGGCTGTCGAATGCAAACGGATACGACGGCGACATTAGGCGGTACGGCCCGGGATCACGACCGACCATCGCAGTCGGAAAACTCGTCGATGGAAAACTAGCATTCAGTCCGCCGGCAATCGAGATCGCGCCCATGACGATTGTCACTTGGGATTGGACGGGTCACGGTGAACAACACAACGTCGTTTCTCTCGATGGGACGTTCGACAGTGGCCGGACGAACGCACAGCGAGGAACGTCCTATCACTACATCTTCGAGGAACCGGGCGAGTATCGCTTTGTTTCCGAACCCCACCGTGACGACGGAATGAAAGGTGCCATTATCGTCAAAGAGCCACCGTCAACTGGGAATGAAACCGTAGATAAGTGGGTCGTCGATAGCAGTAACTTCGATGGGAACATCGCCGACAGGACAGAGACTAACACGGCCACAGTCACCGTCGGTGCCGAGGGGAACGGCGGACACTTCGCCTTCGATCCGCCGGTCCTGAAGATAGCAGCCGGAACGACGGTCGAGTGGAAGTGGTCCGACGAAGGAACCCCCCATAACGTAGTGTTCAAGAATGCCGACATTAAATCCGAGAAACTCGTGGATAAACCAGGAGTACACTTCGAGAATACGTTCGACGAGCCCGGTACGTACCTGTACGCCTGCGAACCACATGGGCCGCTCGGGATGAAAGGTGCAGTTATCGTAGAGTAGGTCAGCATCGTCTTCGAGGGGGGCGTGCCGGGCGACAGGGGATTTCGAGATTACCAATCCGGATGAAATCATGATCAGATTCCGTGTTTCGCTGTAGTCCCGAACCACTGAATGTTATCCCTCTGAAGTGTCTCTTTGTCTATATTTGGTCTGCCTAAACTTCGACGGGTTTATATACATTTAGGCAACCCTAAACCGTATGGACATAAACCGAAGGCAGTTCATTGGTGTCGGCGCGAGCGCACTGGCAGCCGGTCTGGCCGGCTGTAGCAGTTCCGGGGGAGAGGGGAACACGGAGACGAATACATCGACGAGCACGAGTCAGGGCAAAACGGCGACGAGCACCCCGGAGGACACGAGTTATACGGTGAGCATGTCACCGACCGGTGATGTGACACTCGAGAAGCCACCGGAATCGGTCGCCCACTACTTCCCGGGTTACGCCGACATGGCAGTTGCGCTCGGTCACGGGGATACGATTAACAGCATGGGGCTTCCCTCGCGGTACCACACCAACCATTACACTGAACTCGACGGGGTCAGCATCGACAAGGAGTCGCTAACCAAGTTAGTCGGCGACGCCGGCATCTCCAAGGAGATATTCTACGACCTCGATAGCGATCTCCACATGATCGACCCCCAGTGGCTCATCAAAAATAACACGTTTGGCCTTGACGCCGCGGATATCGAGGAGATCAGCGAGAAGGTGTCCCCATTCTTCGGAAACACCATCTTTAGGCGGACGGACAAATGGCACGATTACCGGTACTACACGCTGTACGATGCGTTCGAAAAAGTAGCGGAAGTCCATCAAGAACAAGAGAAATTCTCGCGTCTCAAATCCTTCCACGATCAGTATATTACGGACATTCAGACGAAACTCCCGGGACCAAACAGTCGGCCGAACGCGCTCCTCTGCTGGCAAGGAAGTAACGAACCGGAAACGTTCTACCCAGCCCGCCTGAGCGGGAAGGGGACGAACAAGAAGGCGTTCCACGACGTCGGTATCACAGACGCACTCTCCGGGACGGGCATCGACGGCCTCTCAGAGAGCAACCGAGGGACGATCGACTACGAAACGGTTCTGGAGATCGATCCCGATTCGATCCTTCTGCGCGGTCACGAGCAGAAGACGCGCGAGGAGTTCGAGAACACGGTTGTCAAGTTCATGAAAAACCACGAGGTCGCCTCCGAACTCCGGGCTGTCAAGAACGGGAAGGTGTTCCGCGGCGGTCCGATCTATCCCGGCCCGCTGCATCACCTGTTCCTCGTCGAGCGGTACGCGACCGGATACTTCCCAGACACCTTCTCGGGCGAACTGTTCGACCGCGAGGAACTCGCCTCGATCATCACGTCGTAGACAGTTCCGAGTCGGGTTTCAGACCCGCGGAACGCGATAGATGTAACTGAGAACACCGCAGGCAGAGCGTCCATACCCGGAGTTGCGGGCGAAGCCGTGATCTTGAATCTCACAATTCGTGAGCGCCGATCACGGGGTCACCCACGCATTTCGGGCAGGTATCCGCCTCGTAGTTTTCGATGCAGTGCTGGTGACAACAGCACCCGCAGTGTTCGCAAACGAACACCCCACCACCGGTTGCACACTGCGCATCACAGAGGTAACACCGGACCATGGTGTTCTGATTGTACGCTGGCTATAGCCATA
Source organism: Halogeometricum borinquense DSM 11551 (assembly GCF_000172995.2). GTDB lineage: Archaea > Halobacteriota > Halobacteria > Halobacteriales > Haloferacaceae > Halogeometricum > Halogeometricum borinquense. The sequence continues at coordinate 182,929 of NC_014736.1, read as the reverse complement.
AATTGCCGTGCTAGAGAATAACTGCCACAGCATTATTCAGCAGGTAGAGCCGTAAGAGAACACCATACTACTGCTGTAGGGTTCCAGATCCTACTCCATCAACACCCGCTCAGAGCACTCAACTGGACAGAAGTACGCCTACGGCTTCTTTGCCTCCAGTCGAGCAACTAGACCGTTTCGGAACATCTCTCGCGTCCCGTCAGGGCCAGTGATAGTCAGAGCCGTCTCCTCGTACGGTGGCGACACCGTTATCTCGTACTCGGCGAACGCACAACACTTCAACTCCGAGGATATGAATCGAGCGGCCGCTAGGAGCGACTCCTCAGTCCCTTCGAACCGTATTTTCAGGCCATCTTCAGATTCCTCAACCCCAACGTAGTTGGTGATGAGACGTGAGCGGACTTCCTCGCTCCGCTCTTTCTCTTGTTCTTCTGTCAGCTCACACGCGACCTCTCGTGACGAGTCGTTTTGACCCATAATACGTCGTTACTTTGAATACGGGAATACTTATACTGTCAAGTCCGAAGTATTAGACTAAGTACGGCCGTTGAAAGCTATGGCAGAAACACCCGCCTCATCGGATGACACGCCAGATGTACAGACTACCGAGACCAACTGCTACTGCCCGCTAGGTGGAGTGATGGAACTGCTCAGTCGCCGATACGCGATGCAAGTGATCTGTGTCGTCGGAGCAATCGGACCAGCCAGATATGGCGAGATAGCGGAGACGTTCGGAGAAGTTAGCAGTTCGACGCTATCGACCCGCCTAGATGAACTTGTCGAGAGGGGATACCTTTCCCGAGAGCAGTACGCGGAGATTCCACCTCGTGTCGAGTACGAACTCACCGAGAGGGGTGATGAACTCCGCGAGAAACTCGATCCCCTCCTTGAGTGGGCAGATGAGCAGGAAAGTTGCGTATAACGTTCAGCGTGGTCGACTGAACCACTTTGCGAGTCCCGCACTCGTCGTCATTTCGATGATCCCGAAGACGACCGCTGGGAGTGTTGCCGCCGTCGGAAAGCCCGCTCCGACAAGCAGGGCGGCCGCCACGGCGAAGTCACGCATCCCGACCGAAAGCGTCGCAGCGATACGCTCTTCACGAGTGAAGTTCCAACCCACGAGCCACCCGGTAGCGTAACCAGTACAATTGAGAACGACTGCGCCGAGCGTGACCAAGCGGAGTACTGCACCGCCATTACGAACGAGCGATGCGTTCGCTGCAGCGACGATTCCGATGATGAGAATCACCATGAGTCCCGACACCGACGGATAGAGGTCGTCATACTGTCCGATGCGGTCTGACCACCGGTATCGGACCCCGACCGCAAGACTCATTGGGAGAACCACAGCGAGCAACAACTGTTCGACGATTAGCAGTGGATCAACCGAAACCGATGCGCCCAGCAAAACGGTGACGACCCCAGGAACGAACACGAGTGTACCGAGGCCGACAACGACAAGGATGACCGTTGCGAGGGCGGTATCGCCCCCGCTGAGTTCAGTCATCGTTGGCGTCACGAGTTCGGGCGTCACTGCGCCAAGGACCACAAATCCGGCCGTAAGTGCAGGGGAAAGGCCAAACGTCCGGGCAATGGCAAACGCAAGCAAGGGCATCCCAGTCTGCACGACGAGAATCGTGAGCAAAACCGGACTGCGAAGTTGACGAAATCGCTCGGGAGCAAGTGTTAGTGAAACCGCACCGATCATAACCGCCAGAATTGGCGTCGACAGTGGCGTAAGAACTGCTACTGACGGGACGGCCAGCCCGACGCCGACTGAGAGAAGTACCCAGATCAGGAGATATTCATCAACCAAAGTTGCAACGCGAGTCACGACACTGTCCGACATCAGTACGGTGTATTTGTTCACACGTGGTTTGGTCGTTTGTATTCTGGTTCACTGCTAGTAGCTACTCTTTGCCGGGGAACCTGATTACGTCCCATCACCGCTAAAGACATCATCTGAGAATGGGATAGTAAAGTTCAGAATACAAATCAGCATTACTATTTCTAGAAATCCTGTATGAAAGTATGATCCACTCCCTAGACCAATATAGGGGAGAATTCGACACGTCTGCGTACGGCGTTATCGAACACGAAGATTCTATTGTCAACAGACCAATACTGGTTCGTGAAATGAGATTTTGTAATCAGTGCTAGTCGTGTTTACAATAGGATTGGTGATAACTCACTCTCATTAAAAAATGAGATAGATCCACACAATTATACATTGATAATGAATCAAAAGATTTCTTAACTAATGTAGTAACTATTGGGATGGAGTCCCATAATGTCAACCTCTAATATACAGGACATTCTGAGCGGAGGTGGTGGTCGATTCGTGTACGTCACCGCCGCGTTGGCCGCTCTCAACGGGCTATTGTTCGGGTTCGATACAGGGATCATTTCGGGAGCATTCCTGTTTATCGAAAATGAATTCACGATGTCCTCGTTGGTGGAGGGGATTGTCGTCAGCGGTGCAATGGCGGGTGCAGCAGTTGGCGCTGCGGTCGGTGGAAAACTCGCAGACCGACTGGGTCGCCGACGGCTCATCCTGATCAGTGCAATCGTCTTCTTCATCGGGTCGCTCACGATGGCGGTTGCGCCAAACGTTCCGGTACTGGTAGCTGGACGACTTATCGACGGCGTCGCAATCGGATTCGCCTCGATTGTCGGCCCACTCTACATTTCGGAAATCGCACCGCCCAAAATCCGCGGGGCGCTCACGTCGTTGAACCAGCTTATGGTTACTGTGGGCATCCTCTCGTCGTACTTCGTGAACTTCGCCCTCGCCGATAGCGAATCGTGGCGAGCCATGCTCGGAGCAGGGATGGTCCCTGCCGTGATCCTCGCTATCGGAATCCTCAAAATGCCGGAGAGCCCGCGCTGGCTCTTCGAGCACGGTAAGGAAGCGGAAGCACGTGCTATCCTCCAGCAGACGCGAAGTGGCGACGTCGAAAAAGAACTCGAGGAGATTCGTGGAACCGTCTCGAAGCAATCGAATACCGGATTGCGCGACCTCCTCGAACCGTGGCTCCGTCCGGCGCTCGTAGTGGGCCTCGGACTCGCCGTCTTCCAGCAGGTGACCGGCATCAACGCCGTCATCTACTACGCACCGACAATCCTCGAATCGACCGAGTTCGGAAATGCAACGTCGATCCTCGCAACGGTAGGCATCGGGGTTATCAACGTCGTGATGACTATCGTTGCAATCGCGCTCATCGACCGCGTCGGTCGGCGGGCGCTCCTCCTCACCGGTGTCGGCGGCATGGTCGTCACACTGGGAATCCTCGGTGCCGTCTTCTACCTACCAGGATTCTCGGGTGGACTCGGTATCATCGCAACGGTCAGCCTCATGCTGTTCGTGGCCTTTTTCGCCATCGGACTTGGACCGGTTTTCTGGCTCCTCATCTCCGAGATTTACCCGCTTGCCGTCCGCGGGAGTGCAATGGGGATAGTTACCGTCGCCAACTGGGGCGCGAATCTCCTCGTGTCGCTCATGTTCCCGGTGATGACCGCTAATCTCGGAACGCCATCGACGTTCTGGGTCTTCGGTGTGTGTAGCCTTGTTGCCCTTGTCTTCACCTACGCACTCGTTCCGGAGACGAAAGGTCGCTCTCTCGAAGCAATCGAGAACGACCTCCGCAAGAATATCGCATCGACCGCCGACGACTAACGCAGTTCTTGTTTTATTTTGTCCGTGAACGCGTAGGGTCGCGTCTCTCGTCGTTTTCGGAAGATGCTGTACAGAGCATGTTATTTTTGGATCAAATTCAAAAACAGGTACTGTATTGGGTCAACTGGAGATAGTATTTTACATGCCAAAAAGGAGGATCAAAACTACCAATTGATTACAACGATAGTGGTGTCACAGTGTAAAATTATAGCTTGAATGCAGAAATCTAGTGTAGCTGGAGTTATTTTTCGTATCTTAGAGAATACGTTGGCAATCGCCCCAAGATACACATCGGTGAATGCTGGCTATATCCGAAGGCTTCACTCTCCGCTTTCGATACTCAGCCTCATCGTCTTCGGGTGGGCCGCTTACGGTCTCGTGAACGGTATCCTAACCACTGAAACCGTGTTCGGTCTCGGATTCTATGCGAGTGGACTTACATCCCTCTACGTCGTCTTCTATCTCGTATTGGGTGGTGGAGAATGCTTCCTCCACCGGTGAAACTAGGTTAACAACTCATACTCATTCACCATCGACGAAGTACCTATTCCACTCGCTTTCCGAACGCAAAAAGCGTCATCGGAGTCTGGTTCGCTGCACGTGGCGAGAGATGTTCGGAGACTAGGTCATCGTAGAACGTGAAGCCGCGTCCACCCAGCGTCCGATGAGCGTACGTCGCAAGATAGAGTCGTCCAAGGCTGATACCGCCCAGCAGTTGTGCCAGTCGATAGCCACGGTTACCGACCTGCTCGACGATGGAGTCAACATCCGCCATTATGTACACGTTTACAGCGGCCTCGCCGACGACGCTTTGGTCGAGTGCGAGATGACCAGCGGTTTGCCGGCTGGTTTCACCGAGGCGTTCGAGAACGGTTGCTTCGGGATGATACTGGTACGCGCCGCTCGGGATACCCTCGACGGCGTGAACGAGGCAGTAGTAATCCACGAGGTGTGAAGCGGCCTCGCCGCAATCGGTTGGAACGCCCCTGAGCGCCCGGTCCAGAATCGTGGCGACTTTGCGGTCGCTAATAGCGTCATGACTGTACTCACGCAGCGATCCGCGACGTTCGATGGTCGTCGTGACTGGACGACTGGACGCGGTCGAAGTGTCAACGGGGTCAAGTGTGACCAGTCGGCCATCGCCCCGGTCGTGTGTCCCAAACGCGTGGTCGTCAACCTCGGTGAACTGCTGACGCCACGCACGGACGGCCTCATTATCCCCAAGTGTGCTCTGTCGCCAAGCGTCAAAGACGAGCGGGTATGCAACGACATGATCCGACAGCGGGACTTCGTCGGGGTCGATCTGTTCGATGTCCTGTGCGTCCGGTGCTGGACTCCCGGACCCGACCGGCACAAGTTCGAGCGGCGCTTCTTCTTCCGGATCGATACCGAGCAGACGCACCACAGGTTCGTCCGCGAAACCGGCGACGACCGACGATTCGTGGCCGAGAGCAGATGCGACAGCCAGCAGAGTAGCGAGAATCGTCCCGGAATCCCAGAACGCGTGACGGTAGGTTCGGTTGCGATACTTCCACGCATTACGCCACCACTGAGAGGTAGCGACGAACGTCATCGGTGCGTTCGCAACCGCCGAGAAGTCGTCTGTCGCCTGTGCGAGTACACCGCGATAATCACCCACCCGAAGCACGTCAAACGACTCGGTATCCGGATCGAAATGGTAGACGCCGGGATCAAGACCATCGACAGCACCGATGACGGCATAGAGATCAACGTGGTAGAGCTTTCCCGTACAGGCAGCGGCCCGAAAGCGCATTTTCCGGCCCCGCCTTTTCAACGTCTTGGTCACACCTGTCGCATAGTGACAGAGCGTTTGGAGCGACTGCGCGTCGAGCGATGGCGGATCAGCATCCAGACGTGGTTCAGGTGACGAAGTGGCGATTGCAGCTAGCGCTGGTTTGTCGAGTGACTGGAGTGACTCCCCGAGCGAAATCTGTGAGATGTCCTCGTAGATCTTGTATGGTCGCGGTTTATTCTCGAAATCGAGCGAGAACGTGTTAGTTCGGACGCGTTCTGGAGTATGTTTCGTTTGTTCGTGGTACTTGCAGGCAGTGACCATAATGTAGAGAGACGGACGACAGCATCAAACGGTTTGGGGCTGGGGATGAGAAATATGAGCAACGTGACGGAATTTGAAACAGAATTACAGCGGTAATTGGAAAACGCTCTATCAGTACCGTCACCGGCGGTCAGTATCGCATGACGTACTGCCGACCGCGTAGAAAAAAGAGATAGCCGGAAGGATACGCGGCGCTTAGCTGTTATCGTCGGACTCGAATTCGTATTCGAGTTCGACCTCCGCATCGTCAACCTGTGCAACCACCGTCAGGGTGTCCGCGTTGGGGACTGCAACTGTGAGTTTGCCATCCGTATCGGTGGTTCCAACAGTCTCGTCGTTCACGACGACCGTCGCGTTCTCGACAGCACTACCGTTCTGCGTCACGCTCAGCGTCGCATTTTCGCCTTGTGAGACAGTGCCGACGAACGTTGCATTCAGTTCCGCATCGGCTTTCTCACCTGCTTGGTTATCTGTTTCGCTGTCGTGGTCGAGCGTCACTTCGAGTTCGGCCTGGTGGTCATCTTTCGTGACCGTGACTTTCAGGTTCTCGTCACGAGGGACACCGAACGTAACCCGGCCGTTCGAATCGGTCGTGCCGACATCCTCTTCGTTGACGAGGACGGTCGCGTTCGCAACCGCCTCTCCGTCGCGGGTGACTTCAACAGTGGCGTTCGCACTCTGCGAGAGATTGCCGACGAACTGGAGTTTCAGGTCCTCACGCCGTTCTTCGTTACCGGTCGGTTTGATCGGAACGTCGGTTCCGGATTCGCTGATGACCGGCTTGAGAATGTACTTTCCGCTGTTGCCAGCCTTGTGGACCGTGATGTCAAAGACGAAGTCCACATCGGAGCCGCTGGTGACGGTGAAATCGTTCGTGAGTTGGAGTTTCTCGCTCGGGAGCTTCACGCGTACCTGTTCACCGTTCTGGAGCGTCGCGTTCACGTTACTGACGTGCACGAACACCTTGCTGTAGGTGCCATTCTGGATGGTGTACTGATTAACGAGCGTGGCGTTCGCGCCTTGGAGCGTCGTCAGATCGACTGTCTCGTTGTCAACCTCGCGTTCGGCCCAGCCGCCACCGTCTGTACCCGCGCGTTCGAAGCCGACGCGCGTAACGGTCACGTTGAGATGCTGGAAGTCGCTGATTGCGTTCTCTTCGTCACTGATGTAGAAGGCGACCGTACCTGCGTCAGGCGACGTTGATGTCGGTGAGGAGGTGGTCTGATCCGCGTCCGTAGTTGGGGAATTCGTTGTCGGGGATCCGGGTGAACCGGAGATCCCACCCGCACAGCCAGCGAGGAGAACCACACTGGCTACGAGGAGCGCTTGGAGAGTCTGTCGTGACATACAGGTCGTCGAATGGCCTATCGGTACTTCAATGGGGATAGCCGTCCAGCCCAATTTAGTCGGGTTACTCCCGTTTAAACGGGCTTTTGAGCCGATTTTTATTTCTCACGACGCCCGGTTAGCCAGAATTAACGAACATATCTGCGGCTTGCGTCACAAGAGAGGAGACGTATCGGTAACCACAAACACGGCAGCAAAGACGACCCGCGCGGGTCATGCCAGATCGAATGCGAGGACGTGACTCTCCGTGCTACCGATATACAGCGTCGTACCGACGACAGCCGGACTACTCCCGAATCCGTTGTGTTCGGTTCCATCATAGGTAATACTCCACTGGATACTGCCGTCGCTATCGACAGCATAGAGCCCGGATTCAACGTTCGCAGACGGGCCAAAGATATGGGCTCCGAAGCAGACGACATCGTTCACAACGACCGGACTACTCCCGATTGCCTGTGCGAACCTCGACTCGGCCCAGCGCGGAGTTCCGTTAGCCGAGGAAACAGCGTACAGTTTCCCAATGATCTCGTCACCGGGGACCATCGATCCCACGTACACCGTCTCGTCACTGACGACAGGCGAGCACGTGATGACCGGCGACAGTTCAACACCGCCGCCGCGGCTTCGATTCAAGTCAAAGGACCACTGGAGGTCGCCAGACTTAGCACGGACTGAATAGAGCACTCCCGAGACGGTGCCGAAGAGGACGCGGCCATCGTCAAGGACCGGACTACTCATTATCGGGCCATCCGCGTCGAAACGCCACAGTATGTCGCCCGTAGCGGCGTCGAGAGCGTACAGCGTTGCATCAGAGCTACCGACGTACACGGTCCCATCAAGGACCGCAGGCGAACTGATCACGCCATCGTTCGTTTCGTGTTGCCACAGCAGACGACCAGTCTCGGCGTCGAATGCATAGAGATAGCCCGTTTCAGGCCACTGCACATCGTAGTATGCGTTACACTCCTCTGTCCGACAGTGCGCACCAATATACACGACGCCATTCTTCACAGTCGGACTACTCCGGACGATTCCACGCGTTCCGTATATCCACCGTTCCTCGCCGGTTTTCGCGTCGAGCGCGTAGATATTCCTATCGAAGGAGCCGAAGTAGACCATCCCGTTTGCGACTGCGGGACTTCCATCAATCCGGTCCCCTGTTTGGTATCGCCACTGCAGGTTACCCGTCTCGCTCGACATCGCATACAGATTCCCGTCGTAACACCCGACGTATAACATCCCATCTGCAACGACCGGACTCGACCACACCGCACCGTCAGTCTCCGAGGACCACCGAATCGATGGTTGCGCTACGACGGCGCGTTCGCTGGTGAACGCCCGTTGGTGCGTACTATCGTGCAAGAACATCGACCAACGGTTTGGAGTACCGGAAGCTGAATTCCCAGAACTCACATCTTGGCCGCTTCGAGGCGCAGCACAGCCAGTCACACTCACAGTCAGCACTGTCCCGGACGCCGCTAACAGTTCGCGTCGTTTCATTGGTACGCGAAATCTACCCGGCTTCCCGCACTAGTTGCAGCTTCGAGGGATGAGACGACTGTCGGAGACGAAAAAAGACCCGCGTCGGGGTCAGTGAACTCCCACCGTTGTTCGCCAGAAGCTGACTCGACCGCGTATAGCGATCCGTCGGTAGCTCCGACGTAGACAACTCCTTCCAAGACGGTCGGCGAAGATGCGATCAAGCCAGCGGGATCAGTGAACGACCAGTGCTCTGTTCCATCTTCGGCGGAAAGCGCTCGCAGCGTGCCGTCGAGAACTCCCACATACACGACCCCTTCGACGACCGTTGGTGAGGAGTCGATTCCAGTTCTCGGAACGTCGGCCGTCCACGTTGTGTTCCCCGTGTCGGCGTCGATAGCTAACAGACGCTCCCACGAGCCAACGAAAACAGTCCCATCAGTTACCTCCGGCGACGAGTATACGGGTCCAGTCGGGTCATCGGATACCCAGACTTGCTCGCCGCTCTCAGCGTCAACCGCGTATAGTCGCCGGTCATCAGCCCCGACGTAAACGATGCCCTGCGAAACGGTTGGCGACGACGAGACCGGACCGACGGGCTTTTCGAACGTCCAGACTTGGTCACCAGTGTCTGCATCAACTGCGTACAGCGTTTTATCGTCTGCGCCGACAAAGACAGTTCCGTCAGAAACGGTCGGTGACGAAGACACCTTGCCTGTTGGTTCGTCGAACGTCCAGATTCGGTCGCCGCTCTCTGTATCAACTGCATACAGCACGCCGTCATCCGCACCGAAATACACAGCACTTCCCGACACGGTCGGCGACGAGACGATTGGTTCGCTTGGCTTGGAGAACGTCCACGCACGCGTTCCGGCTGTCGCTTCGACAGCGTACAGCGTTCCGTCGCCTGCACCGACGTAGACCGTACCATCCATTACTGTTGGAGCGGAGTGGATCGCTCCGGATGGCGCTGTAAACGACCATCTGGAGGTTCCCGAACGACTATCGACAGCGTACAGCGTACCGTTATCTGTTCCGGTATACACTACTGATGTGTTAGTTTGGAGGGCGTTCATATCGAATCGCAACGACAAGGGAGTGTTGTCAGCGAAAATACTTCAATTTTATTTCATTTTAGACCGTGCCATCGTGAATCGTATCGACTCATCGACCGTTGAGACGAAAACAAAGTTGACCGATGCGGCCGCGACCGGCATCGCAGCTTAGGGACTGCTCATCCTGCTCGGCGGGGTACTGTGACGATAGGTCGATACGAAGAAATGCAGTAGGTGCGGACCGCTATCGGTGAAGCTGACAAGAAGTGTTGGTGAGAGGTCCTTAGACGCTGCGACCTAACGTTTCTTCACCCAAGCTCGGAACCAGCTCCCGGCCGAGGACGACCACTTCCAACGAGTATCGTCCCGGGCCGAGGAAGACGAGTGCGAGCACGCCAAAGAACAGCACGAGCGTAAACTCGATGCCACCGTCGCCGACTCCAAATCCATTGGGAAGATGGACCAACACAGTCGCAACGGCCATATCAACTGTAAGGAGGAGGGACGCGACCCTGGTAAACACTCCGAGCAGGAGCAGCAAGCCACCGACTACCTCAACGAGCGTGACAATCCACGCCATGATTCCGGGAAGCGGGATGCCGAGTTGTGTAAAAAAGCCGGTGACGCCCGAGACGCCGGCCCCGTTCGCCAAGGGCCCGATGTCCAACTTTCCGAATCCGTGCACCGCGAAGACAACACCAAGTCCGAGTCGTAGTAACAATGCACTGACGTCAGTCTCTCGACTATCTTCTGTCATTGGCGGATCACTAGTATCAATAGTTTTACAGTACAATAAATGTATCCCAGAGAACTGGCAACGGACGTTAATCTGCTGAATCGGTGTGAGCACAGTGAAAAAGGGATACATATCGAAGACGAGTGAAATAGCCGTCCGGTAGAGCGACGAGCCGAGCGTTTACGATACAGACCTTCTTTTTGAAACTAGTCCCGGTTGCGAAATGTCCTGTAGTCTCTATTTGAATCCTCAGTGATTGACAGGATCGGCGTGCAACAGACAGAGCGTGCATGCAACAAGACAAGCGCGGCTCTACTCTGTCTCAATTGGAGTCTGGTCCGTGAGGAACGTCCGAACTGTACTGTTGAAGAACTCCGGGTTGTCCCAAGGAGAAGCATGACCTGCGTCAAGGACTTCTTGAACGATTGAGTCAGGGATTTGCGCGGACAGTGTCGGCACGTGGCGTCTGATAATCGAGGTTTCGTGTTCTCCATAAAGAATGAGTGTCGGGACGGTGATTGAGGAGAGATTGACGTCGGTGGTATGGAAGCCAGCAACTGCCTTGACAGCATTCACGGCGTCTACGGTATCCATATCCGGGAAGGCATCCGCCCGGAGAGCCGGAGTCTGATTCCGCTCCAGTTTGCGTCCGAACCACAGTATGAAACCCTTCGCACGATTGTACCCCACGAGGCGAATGAGCCCCGCCATGGCATTCATCAGTGTCAATCGCTCGATGCGGTCGCGCCGGCTCAGAAATGTCGGGGAGAACGTGTCCGCGAGGACAAGGGCGCTGAGCTGATCCGGATAGCGACTCGCGTAGACTTGGGCGATCATCCCACCCATCGAGACTCCACAGAGAATCGGACGGTCAAGGCCCATTTCGGTGATGAATGCGTGAAGGTCTTCTGCCAGCTGGTCGATTGAGTACGGTGTGTGGTGAGGGTTCGGGGTGTTGCCGTGGCCTCGGAGATCGTATGCAATGGCGGTGTGGGTGTCGCTGAACGCTTGCAACTGTTGTGTTGCTGCTGAATGATCGGACAATGCGCCGGGTATGAAGATGATCGGTGGGCCAGTTCCACACACCTTGTAGTAGGTCTCAATATCGTCCGTTTGAATGCTGGGCATTACCCACGAATACGACATCACACGAGATGGAGTTGCCGTAGGAACCGAAAAACAGGTCCCTCACAACCTACAGACTACTCCAGATACAACGGTACGTCTGTAGAAATACAACAACCGAATGCGGACTATGCGCTCTGTATTCAGCACGGTCTCGACAACCGATCACCAATTGAGGATTGCAATAGAGCCATCCGGTACTAAACGAACAGTTCCGGAATCAGGATGAATAGAAGCCCCATATTCATAACAACCGATATAGTCAGTGACCTAATATCTCCCCCTCATGAGCGATTGTATCTGGATTGTACATAATCGCATTAGTCACGGTGGGACTCTACATATTTGGACGTTTTAACGCAGTGTTTGTATTGTTTTGAGATGTTATGCCGGTGTCATAGCCTTCTTCGGCGTTATTGAATTTGGGTTATTTCTAACGCATCACTCGCGCTCGCGTGCGGCCTCCAACGAGGCGAAAAAGCCGTAGTACGCGACGACGCCCGCACCCAGACAGAGGTAGTAGGCCCACTGCGGCCCGTTCAGTACGTCGAACAGGACCGACACGCCCGTCACCCACACGAGCGCGAACAACAGGTCAGTCAGCATCCCCGAACGATGTTCGCGTACGTGGTTGCGAATCGTCTCGGCGAGGCTCATGGCCAGTCACTCCCGTTCGGCGGTGTGTGAGATTGATTCATTCTCGTGTGAGGTTGACGCACGTTCTCGTGTGGGACGTGGCATGCGTCAACTGCCTCGGGGTATCCGCCTTGCATCTTGATGAATTACGCGTCTTTCTCGTGGGCATCGACGACGAGCACGGGAAGCCGAGTTCGCCGGAGAACCTTCTCGGTTACACTCCCGAGGATGACCCGAGAGAGTCCGGAACGACCGTGCGACCCCATCACAATGAGGTCGATGTCGTTGTCTTCCACGAACTTTCTGATGGCCCGTGCCGGTTCGCCAGCCGTGACGTGTTCTTCGACGGTGAGTCCGTGTTCGGACGCGATGTCCGCGACGTATCCAGTCGCTTCGTCGGCCTCCGCTCTCACTTCGGGCATCTCGTCGAGGTGTCCCTGTCGGATGCGGTCAACCTGTTCTGTGCCCAGCGAGTAACTGGTCGCATCGACATCGATGACGTACAGTGCATGGACTGTCGAGCCGTACTTCGAGGCGATGTCAATCGCCTGATCAACTGCGTACTCCGCCGTTTCGCTCCCGTCAGTCGGAACGAGGATGTGTTCGTACATTGGTTAGTCGTCCGCGGGGGTCTGGCCCCCGTCGGTACTCACAACGTCTTCTGCAGACTGTTGCTGTCCCATCGGTTCGGGACTGTGGCACTGTCGAACCATCTTCTTGATCCGCTGTGGCGGTTCATCCGTCGCCAGTGAAACGGCAATCGTGACGATGAACACCAGTGGCGTCCCGACGAGAGCGGCGCCGATAGCCGGCACGAATTCAGCGAAGGCGTCGCTGAAGTGGAAGATGAGGTCGTTGACGACCGCGGCAACCCAGAGCGTGAGGCCGACGGTCATCCCGGCGAGCGCTCCCTGCCGGTTCGTGTTCTCCCACCAGAGTCCGAGGAAGAACATCGGGAACAGCACGATGGCCGCGAGCGAGAACGCCAGTGCGACTAGTTCGCCGACGAGCGCCGGCGGGTCGAACGCGGTAATCGTCACGATGAGACCCAGTGCGACAATCGTGGCCCGGCCGACCAGCACTTGCTGGCGCTGGGTCGCGTCAGGATTGACGATGTTCGTGTAGATGTCGTGCGAGACGGCAGACGAGGCCGTGATGAACAGTCCGGCCGTCGTCGCAATCGCGGCGGCGATACCGCCTGCGGCCACGAGGCCGACGAACCACGTCGGCAGATTCGAGAGTTGAGCCGCCAGCACCACGATGAGGTCACCTTCACCGCCACTCATGCCGCCGTTCGCAGCGAACGTCGGACCGTACTGCGAGGCGTTGTAGAGATCGACACCGAACGCCGCCAGCGCGGGGGCGCTCCAGTACAGAAGCAGGATGAAAAACAGCCCCCAGACGGTGGACTGACGGGCGGTCTTTTCGTTTTCGACCGTATAGAACCGCACCAACACGTGCGGGAGGCCACAGGTCCCGAAGATAAGCGAGAACGCCGTGGCGATCCAGAGGTAGAATCCCGCGTTGGCGAACGGTTCTGAGAACTCCGCCGAGAGCTGACCGATCAGCTGTCCGTACTCGATCTGTGGCAACACCGTCGAGTAGCCGCCGGTGAAGCCGACGACGTAGACGGCCGTCAGGAATGCGACGATGAGGATGACGTACTGGACGGCCATGTTCTTGGTTGCGCCCATCATTCCGGAGATGGTCAGATATCCGACCGTAATGGCCATCATCACGACGACCATCGTGATATAGTCGGTCCCGAAAACGTACAGGCCGACGAGGCCCATGCCGCGTGCTTGCCCGACCGAGTAGACGAACCCGATGAGAATCGTTGTGAGCGCGCCGATAGCGCGTGCAGTGTCCGAGTTGAAACGGTCACCGACGAAGTCGGGTGCGGTGTACTTCCCGAACCGGCGCATCTGCGCGGCTAGGAAGATGAGGAGGACGAAGTAGCCGGTCGTCCACCCGATGATGAAGGCGAGGCCGTAGAAGCCCGCGAGGGCAACTAAGCCTGCCAGTCCAAGATACGAGGCGGCCGACATCCAGTTGGCACCGATTGCCATGCCGTTTTCGATATTCCCGATGGAACGACCGGCAACCCACATCCCCTCGGTGTCGGCGACCTTGAACACGTAGCCGATAACGAGGAAGAGGGTCAACATTCCCACGACCATGATGGCCGGGATGAGTTTGAACGAGATGTTGAGCGCCTCGGGGAGCAGATCACTCGACTGGAGAAGAATACTCGTCGTCATTCGATACTCCCCCCGTCGGTGACGGCGGTTTCACCGCCTTTCTCACTCGACGTGTCTTCCGTCGTGGTTGTGTGGTCGATGCCGTACTTCTCGTCGAGTTGGTCACGCTTGCGGGAGTAGATGAACGCGAGCACGAGCGAACTGGTCGGCGTTAAGACTGCGACCAAGAAGTAGTGTGCCGGGAAGCCGATAACCGGTAGCTGCGTGGTCATTAACTCCGGCGCGAAGTAGGTCAGGACCGGCGGCCCGAACGTGAGGAGTGCCCACGTGATAAAGCTGACCCAGACCACCTTCAAGTGGTCCCGCATGAACGGGGTGCTCGGTTTCAGCAGGTTCACCTCTCTGTTTAGGTAATCGATCTGTTCGTGCCGGGCGGCCGTGTCACGACCGGCTTGCGTCTCGTGTGAGTCAATCTCTGACTCAGTCGTTTCGTTTGACATAGTTTGTCCGTCTTGTCTTGTTTCTCGATAATGTGGTGTTGAGTTCTATCAGTCGCTCTGCGCGTTGACCTTCGATTCGATCTCCTCGACGATTTCGGGGTTTCGGAGCGTCGATGTATTGCCGAGTTCGTCCCCGTTCGCTACGTCTTCGAGCAGGCGGCGCATGATTTTCCCCGAGCGTGTCTTCGGTAGTTCGGGCGTAAAGACGACCTCTTCGGGCCGTGCGATGGGGCCGATTGCGTCGTTGACGCCTTCGATGATGCGTTCGTGAAAGTCGCTGTCGCCCTCGTAGCCGTCTTCAGTAATGACGTAGGCGTAGACAGCCTCACCTTTGATATCGTGGGTGCCGCCGACGACTGCGGCTTCTGCGACGCCCTCGACGCCGACGATGGCTGACTCGATTTCCATCGTTCCGAGGCGGTGTCCGGAGACATTGATTACGTCGTCCACTCGGCCGAGGATGGTGATGTAGCCGTCCGCATCGATTTTTGCACCGTCCTCGGGGAAGTACACCCAGTCGTCAGGGTCGTCGCTGTCAGTGTCGGAGTATTCCTCCCAGTACTCGGAGATGTAGCGTTCGTCGTTGTTATACAGCGTCCGGAGCATACCGGGCCACGGCTTGTTCACCGTGAGGTAGCCTGCCCGCCCGGCTTCGACCTCGTCTCCGGTCGTGTCAACAATTTGGGCGTCGATACCAGGAAGCGGCGGACCGGCCGCACCGGGTTTCATCGTAGAGATTCCCGGCAATGTCGTAATCATCATACCGCCGGTTTCGGTCTGCCACCACGTATCGACAATTGGGCACTCCCCGTTGCCGATATGCTCGTGGTACCACTTCCACGCACGCGGGTTGATCGGTTCGCCAACGGTTCCGAGGAGGCGGAGCGACGACAGATCACGCGACTCGGGGAATTTCTCACCCCACTTCATGAACGCACGAATCGCCGTCGGTGCCGTATAGAAGATATCGACCGAATACTTCTCGACGATTTCCCACAGGCGGTCGCACTCGGGGTAGTCGGGAGTCCCCTCGTACATCACCGTCGTCGTGCCGAGTGCAAGCGGGCCGTAGACGATGTACGAGTGGCCCGTGATCCAACCGATGTCCGCAGAGCACCAGTAGGTGTCTTCGGGTTCGATATCGAGGACTGCATGCGATGTCCACGCCGCGTACGAAAGGTACCCGCCGGTGGTGTGTTTGACCCCCTTGGGCTGGCCGGTCGTTCCCGACGTGTACATCAAAAAGATCATGTCTTCGGCGTCTCGTTCGACGGGTTCGACGCGATGACCGTCGTGTTCGGCCAGTAAGTCGTCCCAGTCGTGCTGGTTGTCCCGCAGGTCACGGTCGAAGCCATCGCCGCCGAGTCTATCGACCACGACGACGGATTCGACATCGTGATCGACACCGTCGAGGCCCTCGTTCGCCTTGTCGAGATGGTCGAGGGAGTCACCGCGACGGTAGTAGCCGTCACAGGTGACGAGATACTCCGAGTCGGCGGAGTTCATTCGTGTCGCAAGTGCTTCGGCGGAGAACCCGGCGAACACCACCGAGTGTGGCGCACCGATTCGAGCGCACGCGAGCATAGCGATGGGCAACTCGGGAATCATCGGCATGTAGAGGGTGACGACATCGTCTTCCTCGACACCCTGTGCGCGAAGTGCAGCCGAAAACTCGTTGACCTCGCGGTAGAGGTCTTGGTACGTGTACGTGCGCGTCTCGCCGAGTTCACCCTCCCACTTGATGGCGGCGCGGTTCTTGTCGCCGTTTTCGACGTGGCGGTCCAGACAGTTGTAAGAGGCGTTCAGTTTGCCCTCGGTGAACCACTTGTAGAAGGGCGGATTCGAATCGTCGAGGACCTGTTCGTACTCGTCGTCCCAATCGAGCAGGTCGGCGGCCCGTTCCCAGCATTCGGGCCAGTTCGCCGCGAACTCGTCGTATATCGACGAATCCGAGACGTTCGCCTGCGCGACGAAATCCTCAGGTGGTTCGAACGCTACTTCGTCTTCCAGCCGTGTCTCCATTTCAATGTCACCATCTACCATAGTTCATGCTAACGAGCCACGACAAAGGACATAAGTAGTCCATCTAACTATCAAAAATAGTCAGAAAGTAGATACGTATTAATGATTGGCGCAAAATATCTACTCATAGGCACTGATACCCGAGAATAGCTATTTCTAGTATGCAGTAGTAAATATTAGATAGTAATGAATGATTGTGCGTCAGTTGTTCCCATCCCTAAAGGCCTAGGGTCGAGTCTTGCCCCTCGGATTCATCGTCGAAGAAAGACGTGAGGAGTTTCTGCTGGGCAGTTCGAAGATGTTGATGCAGCGTTGGTGAGGAGATATCGATGGAATCGGCGAGGTCCTCGGCGGTACTGCCGCGTGGCCATTCGAAGTAACCGGCAAGGTAGGCCGCCCGCAAAACTGACTGTTGCTTATCAGTGAGTCGCGTCGCCAGGGACTGCCGAAAGTCGGCCGTGTTACGGGCGGGGCGTTCGATCTCTTGTTTGGCCACGAGTTCGGTGTCTGGATACGTGTCGGTGAGATCGGCCATGACGTCCCGCAGTGGCGTTTCGTTCGAAAACTCGCCGGCGAAACGGGCGACACCGTCCTCCGCGACGAACTGCGAAACGGTGCCGTCGTAGGAGGTGAGCGTCATAATTGTCGATCCAGCGGAAAGGGCGACTTCGAGGAGTGACTCCTCACCACGGTCACGAATCAAACGGATGTTTTCGACCGCTTCCGCCGCCATTAGCTCGTCGAACACTGCTTCGGTCGCCGCGCCGCGGACAGTGAGGAAACACAGTAAGGACTGTGCTTCAATGGGAACGACCCCACGAAGACGAACCGTACAACTGAGGTCCGCGGAGAGTCGAACCAATAGGTCGTTGTGGTCCGAGCACTGAAACTCCAGTTGAACGACCGTATCGGCCAGCAGTAATTTTCTGCGCTCTGCGGCGGTGATAGCCTGCCCGATGTGGTGTCCAAGCGTCAACAACACGTCCGCTTCGGGGTCGGTCACGTCACCCCGGTCGAGTGCGAGATACAGAACTCCGTACACGGTTTCGCCATGAACCAGTGGGACGACGGCGAGCGATCCACGTGCGGTCCCCGTAGGGAGGTCAGCGGCCGTAGCCGTCTGTACGGTACGGGTCCGAGATGCACGGTCGGCGGAATCGGTATCCCGACCCGAGAGCGACTGACGGATTGCTTCCAGCGAGGCCTCGTCGAGACCAGCGGCGGCGGCGAGCGATGCCCGCGCGTCGGTTGTATCCGATTCGATCCACGCGAACTGATAGAGAGCTGAATCACTGAACCGATCACAGACAGTCTGTTCGACTTCGTTACGCGTACTGACGGTCGGGAGCGCCGAGCCAACGGTTCGGGCAGTCTCTACGACCTGCCGCAACCGGTCTGTCTCGACCTGGTTAGGCTCCACGTCACTCTCATCGGATTCCGGCGAGAGCGCGTCAAGTATTGCGTCTTCTCCCGGATCATCGAGGAGCGGAGCAAGACTTTCTATCCGGTCCCACCCGCCGATACGCATAACGATAGACGGGTGGATACCGTCAGAGAGCAGTGTTCGGGCGAAGTACCGTCGGAGGTCGCGCGAGGAGACGTCAACTAATTCCTCGCGGCCGGTCTTTTCGGCGGCCCGCTCACCGACTGACGACACGAGCATCTGCAGACGCCGTGGGGTGACCGGGAACACTCGTTCCGTCTCATCGATATTGTTGGCCCGGACGTACTTGCGAACGTCGTGTTCGACATCGCTCGGCAGATACGCGTTTCGACCATCGGCCGGGACGGCGAGTAGATACAGGTCCGTTCCACGATGTGTCCGACGAACTACATGTGTGGGCTTGAACTGGCTCATTTCGGCCGGCTTGAGACCCACTTCCGCACCCAGTCGGAGTACGAGGTCCTCTCGATACGTTTCGGTTGCCCGCCGCAGTCGCTCGTAGTCCCCCTCGGCCAACTGCGTCGTACCGGACTTCGTACGCCCCATTCTTTCGCTTATTCTACCTAAAGCGAACTAAATCGTTCGGTGGCGGGGGTATTTTCGGTCGGTGAGAGGTGTATTTCACGCGATAGAACCGATCACTCTCCGAGCATCGGTTTCGGCTTATCAAATAATTCCGAAATAGCGGTCAGTCGTCCCGAACGATGGACTTGAGTTCGCCGACGATTTCGGGGTTTCGGAGCGTTGATGTGTCACCGAACTCCTCGCCGTTTGCGATATTTTCGAGGAAGCGACGCATGATCTTCCCCGACCGTGTCTTCGGAAGGTCGGGCGTGAAAACGACAGCATCCAACGTAGCAATCGGACCGATACGCTCGCGAACGTGGGAGGCGATTCGCTCGCGCATCTGCTCGTCACCGGAAAGAGCCGCCTCAAGCGTGACATACGCGTGGACGCCGCCCGTTTCGGCGTTATCGACGCTGACGACGGCGGCCTCGACGACGCCCTCGACATCGACGATAGCGCTTTCGATCTCCATGGTCCCGAGACGGTATCCCGAAACGTTGATGACGTCGTCGATCCGTCCGAGGACGGTGATATAGCCGTCCTCGTCTACTCGCGCACCGTCACCCGTGAAGTAGTTCCACCCGTTCACTTCGATCTCCGAGGTACCCTCACGACCCCATCGCCGCCCGTGTCGCAGTGCGAGCGGCATCCCGGGCCACGGTCGAGTAAGGACGAGATACCCTGCGTCGTTTGGCGGGACTGCCTCGCCACTTCCATCGACGATTTTCGCGTCGGTTCCCGGAAGCGGTGGGCCGGCTACCCCGGGTTTCATCGCGTCGATGCCGGGAAGGGTGGCGATCATCATACCGCCGGTTTCGGTCTGCCACCACGTATCGACTATCGGACACTCCTCATTGCCGACGTGCTCGTAGTACCACTGCCACGCGCGGGGGTTGATCGGTTCACCGACCGTTCCCAGAAGGCGGAGGCTCGACAGGTCGTGCTGTGCAGGATACTCTGCACCCCATTTCATGAACGCGCGAATCGCCGTCGGGGCCGTGTAGAACACGTCCACGGCATTCTGCTCGATGAGGCTCCAGATACGGTCTTTCTCCGGATAGTTGGGAGTCCCCTCGTACATGACCGTCGTAGCTCCGACCGCTAACGGACCGTAAACGACGTACGAGTGACCGCTAATCCATCCGATGTTCGCCGTACAGAGGTACGTATCCCCGGGTTTGAGGTCTAACACCGCCTGCGACGTCCACGTGACGTGGGCGAGATAGCCGCCGGTGACGTGTTCGACTCGCTTTGGCTCACCCGTAGTTCCCGAAGTGTGGATCAGAAAGAGAACATCGTCGGCCGACCGGTCAACCGGTGCAACCTCCGCACCGGCGTGTTCGCTGACCAGTTCATCGTACGTGTGCTGAGTCTCCCCGAGATGTTCGGCCTCGCCGAGATGCTCAACAAGGACCATCTCGCTGAGGTCGTGAGGTGTTTTGAGACGGGCGTCCTCGGCCTTGCTCTTCAGGAAGATAGCGTTCCCTCGACGGTAGTAGCCGTCACAGGTGACGAGATACTCCGAGTCAGCGCTCTCCAGTCGCGTAGCGAGTGCATCCGCTGACAGGCCCGCGAAGACGACGTTGTGCGGGGCACCGATGCGGGCACATGCGAGCATGGCGATAGGCAACTCCGGTATCATCGGCATGTAGAGGGTGACGACATCGTCTTCCTCGACGCCCTGTGCGCGAAGTGCAGCCGCGAACTCGTTAACCTCGCGGTAGAGGTCCTGATACGTGTACGTCCGGGTCTCGCCGAGATGGCTCTCCCACTTGATGGCGACGCGATTCTTCGCCCCGGCTTCGATGTGTCGGTCCAGACAGTTGTAGGAAGCGTTCAGCGTCCCGCCGGCAAACCACTCGAACGGCGGTTCGTCATTCGGGAGGACGCACTCGTACGGTTCGCTCCAGTCGATTGTCGCTGCCGCCCGTTCCCAACAGTCGGGCCAGGTGTCATTAAACTCGTCGTAGATGGACTCGTCAGTAACAGTTGCCTGTTCGGCGAACGAGGTCGGAGGATCGATTTTCTCGTACTCGCCCAACCCCGTCTCGGAGTCCGGTCCCCGGCCGTTCGACATGCACGAACACAATCGCTCTCAGGGCAAAAAACGTTTGTACTCCGGAACGTGGCAGTTTTGGGAGTTTCCTACGCGAGTTCCCATAACGGTGTATCGTCCTCATTGGACAGCCAGAACAGTCAGGCTGGTTATCCGCCGCCCAGTTCAGAGGGGTGTTCGAGTACGTACCTGTTTTCGGGGTGCGGTTCGCCACCGAGAGTAGTCTGGCTCTCATCCACGTGTTCGAACCCGAATCGTTTGTAGAATGCGTTGCCGGGGTCGTTCTCCACGAGAACCATCGCGTTGATTCGTTCGATTCCCTGCTCGGCAAGGTTAGTACACGTCCGCTCAAGCAACTCACGGCCGATGTTCTCTCGACGGTGCTCGGGATGGACGTAGATTCGGAGGATGTATCCATCTTCTTCGGAGTCATTCCACGCCGCGTGTGCGAAACCGACAACTGCCCCCTCGCGTTCGGCAACGAGAATCATTGTCTGCTCCTCATTAAGTTCCGCTTCGATTTGTTCGGAAGTATACCAGTCTGTGACTGCTTCTTCAGCGGTTTCGCGTGTGAGAATCTCCGGATAATCGGTTTTCCATGACTGTTCCGCTATCCGGAGGATGGCGTGGGTATCGCTTTCGGTCGCAGTACGGATATTCATGTGTTGTTATAGCACACCCATCACGATAGTCCTTCCTCACCTCCAGCGTGAATTATGATGAAACCAAGACAAGATTCCCGCCGACGAGCAGTTCGAGAACTTCGGGTGAAACTCCGACTATAAGCGTCTGATGGAACTACGTGACGCCTGGTTCCCCATTTACAACCGTGAGACGGATTCTGTGTTGTGCATCGGGCGCGTCGTCAAAGATAAAGAACCGAAGGTCAGATTTGCATCTCTACGATGTCTTGCGGAGTGAACAGCGAGACGTCCGACCGCTCTTCAGCGACTGCCCGCAGCCCATCAGAGAATCCCGAACGAGCGAAGCAGCAGTAGTGGTACGTCGGGTCGCCGCCTTCCGGGGGCGTCCAGTCTACCTGTGCAGCACTTCGCTCGAGATCAGCGAGGTCTCCCTCGTTCATTTCACGAGTTGTGTACTTGCACTCACCCGCGACGAGCGTGCCATCGCTCGCAAGGCCGACAACATCGAGTTCGTGGTGCTTGTGCCACCAGTACCCGATTCCGTGGTACGTTTTGGGAATAAGCGTCGGTAAGGCGTTTTGGCAGACGACTTCGAACATTGGACCCATGTAGTCCGAGAACGAGGGCGCGACCAATTCATCGTACGCATCATCTCCGAGTTGTGCGAGCTTTCCTTCCTGCCCATACACGTAGCGGAACCAGAACCGGAACAATGGCTCATTGAGTCGGTAGCGACTCTTCCTCGTTGCATTGGGGTTTGCCGTCACCGGAATATCTCGGGTTATCAACCGAAGTCTCCGTAGTTTCGAGAGATACGAGCCGAGGGAGTTCGAATCCATGCCGGCGAAAGTAGCGATTTCGCTCGCTTCACGCTTGCCCGTGGCAATCGCTCGAAGGACCGTGTAGTACGTCTGCGGCTCTCGAATACCGAACTCAGTGCGTAACAGGAACTCCGGTTCGTTGTGAAGAACGCCGTGTTCCGAAAGGATGTGCGACTGAATATTCTCTGAAAGCGATGCTGAAGGAGTGAGCGCACGGAGGTAATACGGCGTGCCACCGAAGACACTCCACGTCTCGATAGCGGTCTCGGGATCCGCATCGGGATAGAACTGCTGTGCGTCGCTCAGGTCGAGCGGTGGGAGGTCTATCGTCCCGGTTCGACGCCCGTACAACGGACTTCCACCACTGAGGACCTTCTCTTCCATGACGCTGATCGACGACCCCACAAGTACGAGCGACATCCCGGTCTCTTCGAGGTGGAGATCCCAGACACGCTGAATTTTCGAGGGGAGCGAATCGTCCGAGTCGATCAGATAGGGGAACTCATCAAGGACGACAATCGCATCCTGTCGTCCGAGCGTTCGGAGCAGTGCTTCCCAGTCCCGTTTGATGTCTTCGACGACGGGAAACGTCTCGCGTGCAGTCTCGACAAAACTCGAAAGTTGCACGTCCGGCGTCTCTTCGGTCGCCTGCCAGTAGACTGCGTCATCGCGTTCCCGGATCGACTCGCGGATAAGCGCACTCTTGCCGAGTCGCCGCCGACCGTACACAACGAGTAACTCTGCTGTGTCACGGTCGAACCGTGATGTCAACATCTCTAGTTCGTCTTCGCGATTGACAAAACGGGGATGGCTCATACCTGTATTTGATGAGTGGATGAGATAGTAGTATCGGTTTTGTAAATTAGGATTTTACTAATCTAGATTTTACTAACTTCAGTTTTGCTAGTCAAGAGTCGCTCGGCTTACATCGCAACGAACTCTTCGCCGGAGTCAGGGAGATACTCGATAATACTCCGATGGGCACCGAATTCGCTGATGATAGTCTGGAGTGCGTCAACGACAGTTGCGATGTCGCGGTTGAGTTCATGCTCACGGTACGTCCCGCCGTCCTGACCACGGTGCACCATCTGTGAGAGCGTCAGGTTGAGTATCTCGAAATCAGAGAGGAAGCTACGCATCCGACGCGCCGTACGAGGGTCTCGACCCTGGTATTCACAGAGTTCTTTATAGCGTTGATAGACAACGCGCGAGCGAGCAGGCGTCGCATTCTCGGCAGCGAGCGTAGTCAACGCATAGAGCGTGAGTTGCTCGTGTTCGGTGAGGTCACGCATAATGTCCATGCTCTGTTGTGCCTCAAGTTTCTCTTGGGCGCGTTCGACATGGTCGGTCGTCACCGACTCTGCATTCTCCGTTCGGGCGAGGTCACCAGCCTTTCGGAGGAGGGTGATTGCCCGGCGAGCATCACCGCCATCCTGACGGCCGAGTGCAGCACATAACGGGATTACACCGTCCTCAAGTGCGCTCTGGTGGAACGCGATATCAGCTCGCTGTTCGAGGACTTTCTGGAGTTCTTCGGTCCCATACGGCGGAAACGAAATTTCAGTTTCACAAAGAGACGACTGAACTTTCGCGTCAAGTTGCTCCCGAAACGTCGAATCGTTACTGATGCCGATGAGACCGAGTTGGATATTGTCGATATATCCGTTGTTGTCGGCACGAGTTATCTGGTAGAGGAACGTGTCGTCTGTGATGTGATCGATCTCGTCGAGAACGATGATCACAGTCCCGGACAGTTTGTTGAGTTCGTCCCAGAGTAGCCGATAGACTTTGGACTGCGGATGCCCGGTCTCAGCGATGTGGTGTTCGGGTTCCCGGAGGTTGTTTACCAGGCTAATCGCAGCTTGGTAGCTCGTGCTGAGCCCATCGCAGTTGAGTGAGATGACAGAGAGGTCGACCTCAAAGTGTTCCGCCGACTCTTGGAGCTCGTTGAGGAGAAAGTTCGTGACGGCGGTCTTCCCCACACCAGTCTTGCCGTAAATGAATATGTTGTCGGGATACTCCCCGTTAATGATCGGCTGGAGAGCTGCTTCGTACTCCTCGATTTCGTTATCTCGTCCGACGATATCGTCCGGAACATATTCTACCTTGAGCGTATTCCGACGTTTATACAGCGTATCGTCAGGTTGGAATCGGGGAGCCATATTGTACTCGACTGATTCAGTCTGCGAGGAAAATTGTTTCGACCGACGTTTCCGGTATTTCCAGTATAACCACCAATGGGTGATGTTTCTACTACTCGTGTGAGACCCCATCATTTCCAGTAAACATTCGGGACACACGAGGGAGGAACACCCCACTATTTCCAGTAAACGTCGGTTGCCGGCGTGTGTCTATCACGATGGAGGAAGTCCGAATGAAGACAGCCTGAACGAAAGCAGCCCGGATGAAGGCAGACCGAGGTGTTCCAGTATTTCCAGTAAAGCATTCTTTATAAGATAGTCGAACACCACTGTTTCCAATAAAATAGTGTGAGAACGAAATCGGTAGACTGCGAAGGGCTGAGGTAAATAAGGATAGTGCAACACCCCCTCCCCACTATTTCCAGTAAACCACCACAAATACAGCCCGTTGGCTGAGAACACATACTGAAATTAGAAATATTCATATGGTAGTCAGACAAGTTGGTCCGTAGGCTAGCTAGATGAGAGGTTGTACGGAGAGTCATCTGGAGTTGATGTGAAGTTTACGTGGAACCGTCCAGGTTATCCGGCAAGAATAAACGCCGAAACGGACCGTAGTGATAGCTAGGGTGGCTTTCTGTTCCCGCTTTACTGGAAATAGTGGGGAGGGGGTGGCGAGGTGAGAAATTACAACCGAAAATACTGCTCAGATAACTGTATTACTGGAAATGGTGGTGTCCGACGAGCGGCAGACGCCGTTACCTGAAGAGAAGCGGATCATCACACCAGAACCCCACTTACGTCTCAGGTCAGCGAAGCCATGTGAGAAGGTGATCTACGGCGGCAGTCGCACCGCTGCTAGCGGCGGCCAACGCGCCTCCAAGTCTGAACTCGGCCGGGGCGATTCCAAGTTCGCGGGCAAGCGGTCCCGGCCGGGTGTGAGCACCAAAGACCGCGACGGTCCTCCCACGGACCCTGAGTTCAGTCGTCAGGTCAGTTACCGTTAGTAGACGTGTGGGTCCGCTCGGGACGGCATTGACTGCACGAGCGACCCGAACCGCGCTCCGAAGCGTCGGCACTTCGACGAACAACCGGTCACCGGTTGAGCGAACCGGCATCGTAACCCCTGCGACGGTAAGGGTCAGGTCATCAGTGGCAACCGACAGTGGTGCGACGAGATCAGTCTTGCTCACGGGTCGTCACGCGGACAGTGCCGTTGAGTCGCCAGTGAGCGTGTTCGGCGTCCTCGCCGGTACCGCTCGGCACGTCAACATGCATATCCTCGAACTCGTAGATTATCTCGGCACCACGGCCCGTAAGCCGGTCGTAAAGGCTGACAGCTAGGTCCGGCCAGGTAGTGGTTTCCTCGATACGCTCTTCTGGAGCTTCAGTTTCACTCATATCATATGTTACTGTGTCCGACATATCATAAATTTGTTGACTACATTTCCCAGACACGATGTAGACAGACAGACAGACAGACTTCTGCTGGCTTTAGACAGATTCACCCTTCCGACAGTTCTCATAATCACTTTCACCGGACGGTAAGCGTATATCAAATCTAGGGTACGTCATCGGGAATATGATTATTCGAGAAGATGTATTCGACGTGGATGAGTTCGTCCCTGGCGACCTCCGGCGTCGTCACCGCGAACTGAACGAACTCTCCCGAGCGTTGAGTTGCGCTCTCGACGGCTACCGGCCACGGAACGCTCTTCTCACTGGCGCATCCGGGTCGGGGAAAACTGTGACTGCTCGGTACGCTGTCGACCAACTACAGCAAGAGATCGCTACCAAAAGCGCGTACGTTGATGCGTGGGATGCGCGAACAACAACACGGACGCTACAGCGAGTACTCGACCAACTCGGCGGGGCAACAATAACTGCGCGGACTCCATCGCGTGGAGATCTCCTCGACGCCATCCGCGATGCCATCTCTCACCCGACTGTTCTCATCGTCGACGAAGTCGAGATGCTGTCCGACCTTGGATTGCTCCGCGATTTTGCCTCCCTCGATGCTGGTCTCGTTCTTATTGCGAACGACGAAGACAGGCTGATGGCAAATCTCGATTCACACGTCTCGTCCCGTCTCGCTATCAACACACGCGTTGCCTTCGATTCCTATTCGGTCACCGACCTTGTTTCCATCCTGGAACCGCGCCGTCGCCAAGGACTCGTCGATGGGACAGTGAGCGACTCCGTCCTCGAAGAGATTGCCGACCGGGCTGGCGGAAACGCACGCCACGCCATTGTCTCACTCCGCGAGGCTGCTCTTCGTGCCCACCAACGTGGCGACGAACGCGTCACCATGACCGACATCGGTCCGGCAGTTGGCGACGCCGCTGATCTCATTCGCCAGAAAGCATCCGACCGACTCGGAACGCACGAACGTCTCATGCTCGACATCGTCCGCGATCACGACAGTATCGCACCTCGGCGTGTCCACGAACTATACGAAGCAGAGTGCGCAAACCGGGGTTTTGATCCTGTTACTCGCCGGACGACGACGACGTACCTTGGCAAACTCGAAGATTACAATCTCGTCGAATCCGTCGGCTCAACTCGTAACAGAAAGTATCAAAAAATAGAATCTTTTTCGTGAATCGCTTTTTGGAAAATCGTCTTGCACACGTATTCTCCACGGTTTCAGCACGCCTATTCCCAGAATAGGGGTTATTTCTAGAAACGCGGGACAGTCGCTTATATGCGACCGGGCGGATTTGTTGAATATGTCTCTCGTAAGACACTCCGACCCTACTCTCGGCAGTCTCGAATCACGTGGCACGGTCCGCTGCCCTGCCACAGACCAGAGTCAGCGAACGCTCATCCAGGGGTGCGATCAATGAGTCACGACCGGCTGGCGTCGTTCGATGAAAACGTCTTCGAGAACCTCGACAGCGACGAGACAGCGACTGAACTCTGTGGTGATCCGGCACCGGTCGAACTTTGTGGTGATCCGGCATCAACCGAACTCTGTAGTGATCCGGCACCGGTCGAACTTTGTGGTGGTTCGACACCGACCGGTCGATACATCGTCTCTCCCGAGGATTACGTCATTGGAACGAACGACGGTCGCTGGTTGTCGAGTACGGTCACTGTCGATCTCGAGGAGGTCGCCTGAATGAACGTTATCGTCGAGTACTCTCGTCTGCAGACGTTCCTCAACGTCGCTATGGCGGTTGTCCACGAGTGCCGGCTCCGCTGTACTGAGGACCATCTTCGCATCACTGCCACCGATCCAGCCCAGGTTGCGCAGGTTGAGACGACGCTCGCCTCGGACGGTTGCGAGTCGTTTGAGACCGACGGAGAGGTTCTCGGAATCAACCTCGAAAAGTTGGATGATGCACTCGGCTTTGCGAGTACGGGTGATCTCGTCTTACTCGAACTCAACACAGAGACTCGAAAACTCGAAATCGAGTACGACGGATTCGGCTACGACCTCGGGCTGATCGACCCCGAGAGTATCCGGCGAGAGCCGGACATCGCGGAAGTTGACTTTCCAGCACGCATCCGTGTCTACGGTCATCGTCTCGAACGCGGAATCAAAGGATGTGATCTCGCAAGCGACCACACCCGATTCGAGGGTGATGCCGAGAGCGGTGAGTTCCGCGCAACAGCAGAAGGGGATACTGACGATGTCTCAATTCGTATGGACTCCGAGGATTTGCAGACGGACATCCCCGAAGCCGTGTCATCGCTGTTCTCTATCGGGTACCTGACCGAACTCGTCGATCCCATTGAAAACGATACCGAGGTGGTCGTCAAGGTCGGTGACGAATTCCCGCTCACATGGTTCTACGAACTGAGTGAAGGGAACGTTGCGGTGACAAACTTCCTTGCGCCCAGAATCGCGAGAACGTGATCATGACCGGAGAACACGCGGGGCGAGATCACGACGCCACGGCACAGATCAGCAGCGCTCAGATGGGTTTCGACTAGCCGTGCATCTGCGCGTCGTCAAGTTGGGTTGGAACAGACAGCATCGGACGCCAAGCAAGAGTGATCAGCAATATCACAATGTCCACGAGCCACCATCCGACGACCAACGCACAGACTGACGACCGCTTCGACGCCCTCGAATCCTCCCTCAACGACCTCGAATCCCGCCTTGACGATCTCGAAGCGGAGAACGAACGTCTGCACCGGGAACTCGACGCGAAGAACGAACGCATCGAAGAACTCGAAGACGACCACGAGTGGCTCCGAAACTACGTTCTCGACCTCGAAAACGCCATCCTCGGCGAGTGGCTCTCCTCGGAACTTCTCGCGCACCTCGACCACGAATCGATTGGTGATGCCGTTCTCTCTCTGTCCGATTCAGTGGAGACCACCCAGATCGACGCCATCCGCGAGAAACAGATCAGGAACCACCAGTCGGTCAAACGTGACATTGCCCGCATCAAACGACAGGTGACCCATCTCGCTGATGAGACCGATATTGAACTCCTCGACTCCGTTCCCGGCGACGATAAAGTCGCAAAGGTCGTCAAAGACGGTGTCGCGTCCGTCGAGTCGAAAGTGTACGGTAAACACGAACGGGCCGAACTCGTCTTGCAGAACCTCGCCGACTGGGGAACGGTCAAGACGGACGCTAACGGGTCGGCCGTTTTACTGCACGCCGGTAACGTG
This sequence comes from Halogeometricum borinquense DSM 11551, assembly GCF_000172995.2. Taxonomy (GTDB): domain Archaea; phylum Halobacteriota; class Halobacteria; order Halobacteriales; family Haloferacaceae; genus Halogeometricum; species Halogeometricum borinquense. Next base: position 153,773 of record NC_014736.1, on the reverse strand, counting down.
AAAGAGAGGCTCGAAATCGCCCGAAACGAGTCATTACAGTCCACGCAGGTGAAACGTGTACTCGACCAGATCGACGACTGGACAGACGACTCCACGCGCTACTCCAAAGTGAAGAAGACCAACGGGGTATGGCGACTCAAACTTGGGGTACATACGGAATGAACTCGACAGAAAAGAACCGTACAGGTGTTGTAAGGCTGTCCAAGGGAGAAAGGTGTTATACGGCCCTCACTCACGCTCTCGGCAAGGTACTCTTCCGCGGTATTCCACCGCCCAAATAAACCACGTTTGGACCGATACACGACTGTGCTTGCGTAAGCTCGCCCTGTTAGTGTATGGTGCGTCTTTTTCTGCGTCTTTCTTCCGCGATAGAGAAACAGAGACGCGAAAAAAGCGCCTTACAACACCTGTAAGATCGGTGGTCGGACGAGTAGATGAGAACGGGACGAGACGGGTACCCGACATCCACCCGACACGAACCTCCGATGACGACGAGAGCAGACAATAACACGCCCAAGACGACAGAACAACACCGACAGAGGATACAGCACCGGCAGAAGATACAACACCGACAAAGGATACAACGCCGGCAGAGAATGCGACCCCGACGACCGGCACAAGAGCAACAGTGGACACGAAGACAGCAACAGACACAGCAGCGACAACGAACACACCGCCGGCGACGGCAACCGACGTTCACCGCGCGGCACCGCATCGGCACAACTGTCCGAACGACGAGTATCCCAGCAAGCGTGTACGCTGGCGACGCTGACTATCTTCGTACGGCGACCGAAGACGACCTTTGTGCGGCAACCGAAGACTATCTTCGGGCGGTCACCGAAGCGGTCATCACGTGTGATCCGATGCCGAAAGAGGTCGCGTGGTGTTCGAATGAAACCGGCGAACTGGAGACAAGCGTATGAGTACACTATACGACCTCGACGATGGGCGGCTCGAAGATCTCACCCCAAGCGCGAAACTCGTCTACCTCGTCATGGATCGAGCTGAGGATGAGCTTACCCAACAGGGGATTATCGAGGAAACGACACTCGCTCCGCGGACGGTTCGGCACGCACTGACCCGCCTCGAAGACCTCGGTGTGGTCGTTTCGCACCCGTCGTTCGAGGACGCTCGACAGCGGGTGTACACCATCTCGGTTCCCGACGAAGAATAGGCATTTAGACCGCTAGCAGAGCGCTTTTTCTAGTCCAGAATAAAGTAATAGGTACGCAGACACCCGCCGTGAGTGGCCAACCACCACGGGGACGTGACCACCCGAAAGTGGGGCCGTAGCTGCTTCTTTGAAATCAGACACGAGATTCGAGACCATGCACGAGATACTCCAAAAACGCGTGTTCAACGCGCCAGACGTCTGCCTGAACTGTCATCGACGCATCCGCGTCGAGCGTAACCGCCCGGAACGACAGTACAGTACTGACGCGTCCACCAGCGAATCGAAGTGGGCTCGGAACCGAAAAACGACGACTGTCGCCTACGGACCCGCAGACGCCGTCTCCGACGCGAAAGGAATCTGGTGTGACTGCGGCGTCGAAGGCAGTTACGTCCGCATCTGGGACGATGAACCGCTTCCCGAGGACGAAAACAAAACGGCCGATGTAAACGCCGAACAGTTCCGACGACTCGTGCAAGCGACGATTCGGATTCTCGAAGACAAGGGCATCACGCTTGATCGGCAAGCGTTCGCCTCTCACGCCTTGCAGGCGCGCCATGACGGCGATTGCGTAACTGAATCGTTGTCCGCTGGCACGTCGCACGCCATCGTGCGTGTTTCGGAGGCGTCTCGAAAGCGGGTGACCGCCTGACGGCTGGCGACAGTGTTCCCTCTTTGTCGCTCAATTCCCCGAGTTTCGATTCAGCTGCCCGATCACGTTCGCACAACCTTTGACTCATGACCAAAACACGACAGGGACTCGTTCCCACAGAACTCACCGACCAGAATCGTGCTCTCGATCAATTTCTTCGCCAGAGGTGTCCCCCAATGAACCTCAAACGATGGAAATTCGTCAAGAACGCCGTCTTCGCCGCTGCAATCCTCGGCTACGGTTTCACGCTCGCCCGACAGGGCGCTGACCCGACAATCGTCTTCGCCGGGACAGTCGCGTTGCTCATCCCGCTACTCGGGATCGAGTACGGCGAGTTTGCCGCCGCGTGGGCGATGATCCAAGGTGGTAACCCACCTGTCCAGTCTCGAGACGACGACCAACGTTGAACAATGCAGACCGATGACCGAGAGCGCGGAAGCGACCCAACTCTCCGCGCGAGCGAGGTCTGACTGGGACGGAACGAGATTCGAAGAACGGCACTGACCGCAGCGGAAAACTCGGGTTCGATCTCGGGACGTCGATAGGAATCTCGTGAGCGGTACGAATACAACGGATCACAGGTTACGGAATCGGCAGACGAACACCCGCGGCGGTGGGGTCACACCGCCACATTCTCTCACAAATGGTTACACGCTTGAACAACTGCGTTCTCGAAATCGACGCCCGACTCGACGGTGCACAGCGAACTGGCATCTTCGAGTTGGCAAAGAACTACAACTGTACTGGCGACATCAACAAATCGTTCGCCGTCAATCCGGCGGACGAAGTTCTCAACCGCGCGCTCAATTTCCCTTCGGACGGATCCCCAGACGACATCCGACAGCCGTATATTATCGATGCTGGCGGCGGAAAGGTCCCGTACAAGATCCGTGCCACCCTCTCAGAGACGACTCATAACGGCGAGTATCTCCAGATGGGGAACACGGGCGACGAAACGACGCTCACTGCTCTCGATGCGACCGGTGCGGGACCACGAACACAAGCAGATGTTCTGTCCCGGTACATCGAGCAAGCGACGACGGACTCGTTAAACCCTGCGACACTCCATCTCGGTCACTACCACGACGGCACGTACACAACCGACGGTGAGCCGGGACTGTTCGGCGAACCGCGGGCGGTCTACATCCCCAACGGCCCCCACGTCGTCGAAGCAGCCGACGAAGCGTCCTCGGTCGAAATTTCACTCACGTGCGTCCCTGTTGGGTCACTCGAACCAGCAGGTGCGCTCACCGAACAGGAGGAGTTCTAACATGAAACGAAGACTGTACACCTTATCAACGCGTGATCAATGGATTGTTCAGCTAGGAAATAGCGACTACCGCAAGACGACCTCTGTTTCCTCGGTATCGAATGATGACTGCGCCCTCATGTCGAAACCGCTCTCTCACAAACCGGGTGAACTCCGATTTGAGTTTCTCCTCGGGGGCGACGGAGCGGGACGCCTCGCTGCACAGTTTAGCGAACTCCTCGATTCGGATTACGGAGTGATCCCGTTCTTCGGCGTCGGTGAGTCAACCGAGTACGATGGGTACTACGTCGCCCACTCTGGACAGTCAGAACCACTTGACGCCACTGCGGCTGGAAGCCTCCAGCATGTTGGCGCGGTACTTGAGGAAGCTGGCACCCGCCAGTCGCACTGGCGGTCAGTCGAGATGAACGTCTCGGATACGCAGAACGACATCACGAACAATCCCGCACAGTCTACGGCGGTCGGTATCCCTGCGGCGGCGACCCGTATGCGTTGGTTCGATCCCGTTGCAGACGAGGTTCAGCTAGCAACGCCGTCCGCAACGACAGCTACGGAGTTCGGTGACGTTGCCCTTGTCGCCACGAGTGACGCACCGACCGACTCGTCGGCACTCATCTACGACCTTCCCTACGTCGCGTCCGGGAAGACCGATGTCCGAGTGTGGGACGACCGTGGTGTTGCGAAGACGGATGCCGAGAATGTCGTGCAGTGGGATCGCGTCTTCGTACCGGCTCACGATTGTGTCGGCTCGCCGGTCGTCTCGAACGGTGCGATTCGACTCACGCTCGACGCAGCGAACGGTATCGCAGCTGAGAAATGGGTGGACGGCTCCGCGGCGTGGCAGGACGTCGAACTCAACGACTCGGACTGGTCGCTCGTTGACGCCGATCTCGTGAACGTTGCACCGGCTTCGGTGGGTAGTCAACTCGTCTTCGAGAACTCCTCGTCCGGTGTACAGCACGCGCTCAACATGCGACTGGACCGGGGGCGAACGAAAGTTCTCTTCACGAACCCATCCGGCGAGGACAACCAAACGCCGAGTGGGCTAGCTGACTACCTACGCCCCATCGCATCCGACGAGGTCGAAACGACGAACGCGTCGCTGGACCTGCGGTCGAGACAGGAGGTGCGTCGATAGATGGCTTACTCTGACGACTTTTCGACGTTTGATTCGGAGACGTGGACGCTACACGATTCAGCACAGTACCTATCAGATTCTGGGATGATCCGGCTCGTCGGAACATCGTCGGGAAGTGAAGGTCATCTAGAGTACGATCCGGGCTATACAGACTCGCTCCGAACGGAGTGGGACTTCACCTCCGGGAATGACTCCTCGGGGTTTCACCGACTCTCCATCTACGCAGACGCTCCGGACTCGTATAGTACAGGTGATAGCGATAATACAGAAAACGCTTTCTGCGTCACTTGGAATGTCGCGGACGACATCTTGAAAATCTTCAAGATGTCGGCGGGGAGCGTGTCGATGCTGGCCTCGAAATCGCTCACGGCAGGGAGCGGGACGTTCGCTGTCGAGGCAGACCGCGAGCACAACGAAATCCGCGTGTTCGTCGACGGCACGCTGGAACTGACGGCGACGGATGTGACGTTCGACACGGGAGGCTCTGTGCTCTCGTGGTCGGGAGCACATTTCTCGACCACTGGAACGAAGGACTTCGACAATGTTTCGATCGAGACGATCGGTCTCATCGAAAACCTCTCGGCGACACAGTCAGCCGACGATGTCGACCTGCTGTGGAGTGGGACGGCCGACTCGTACAACATCCTCCGTGCAGAATCGTCGGGGATGGCGTCGTCAGACTACACGCTGATTGCATCAGACGTCGGCTCGCAGTCGTACACGGACACGACCGTCCTCGATGGGGAACAGTACTACTACCGCGTTGAGGATGCCGACACGGGTTACCTCTCGAACGAGGTCGAAGTCACAGTCTCTATCCCATCTCACACGCCGACAATCGAATCCGTCGCGCCGTCGTCGCGTCAACTCGACCTCGCGTGGTCGTACGGAGGCGAGACGGGGGCGCTGTCGGGAATTGACGTGGACTACCGAGAGACGGGAACGTCCGGGTGGACGACAGACGCGACGCTCTCGACGAGTGCGACGAGCCACACGATCACGGAGCTCGACGACGGCGAGCAGTACGACGTACGCGTCCGGTACTACTCAACGCACACATCATCGGCGGACACGACGACGACAACGACGCCGATTCCGGCACCAACCGACGTTGTGGTCTCGAATGTTGGGGCAACGACAGCAGACGTGTCGTGGACGGCCACGCACAACGACGGCGAAACACGGGTCGAGTATCGGCTGACTGGGACATTGTCATGGACGGTCGTTGAGACGGTTTCACCGGATACAGAGTCCACAACGCTAACGAACCTGAACAATGGTGAAGAGTACGAGGTTCGTGTGGTGGCCGCAAATGACGTAGAGCCGGCGACCAGCCTGTCTGAACCATTTATCACGGTGCTCCCCGACGAAGACCAGCCAGTCCTCAGCAACGACGTCAAGGACGAGGTCGCTGTTGACCGCGAAACGTCGCCGACGAATTACGGCGACGTGCGCGTGCAGATCCGCGAGACGGGAGAGTCATCGTGGGACTCAACCGCGACGGGGTTCGACGAGCAGATCCTCGCGTATGACACACTCTCGACGGTCTTCGACGGACGTAAGGATGGCGAGGAGTACGAAATCCGCGCTCGTACGGAGACGGAGTACGCCACGGGCGCGTGGACGACGCCTGTCTCGATCCAGATGAATCTCCCGACACCATCGGGATTCACCGTCGATAGCGTGACACAGACGCAGATCGATCTCTCGTGGACCGACAAGACTGACAATGAAAATGGGTTCCGAATTTTCCGTGCCGAGAAACGTAACGGCTCGTACTCCAACGAGCAACTCGTCGCCGAACCTGCGCCGAACACGGAGTCAGCGTCGATCTCCGCACTCCCGGGAACGGGGTATCGGCTTCGACTCGAAACGTACACGGAGGACACGAAAGCCTCCTCTGAACCAATTGAGACGACGACGCAGCCTTCCACTGTCGATTCGAATCAACGACCCGCACAGGGTTGGCATGTTGAGGTTGACCACCCCGAAGGACAGACGCTCACCCCAACAGTCATCGATGATCCGAAACCGCGGCCGAAACTCAACGGTCTGCCCAAGGTCGAAATCCCAGTCCCAAAGAACGAAAAGTGGCTCGACGACGCTTTCGAGCGAGCCCCCATCCGTATCTGGAAAGACGGGAAGCGACTCCCGGTCGAACGACTGATCAATCGGTCGCAGACGCCGGAGGCGACGCGACTCGTCGCCCGCGGCGGCGAGGACCTTCTCAAGCACGTGGAGAAGTCCGTCAGCGAACAGGAGGCTGACGACTTCGTTCGGGGCCTCCTGAACGAGGAGACGTCGCTAACGGTGAACGTGGACGATCCGCAGGCCGATGTCTCCTCGGATACGATGATGCTCGACGCCGACACCGGTTCGGAGTGGCAGGGTGTCCTCCGAGACTACCCATTCGCATCGGACGTACCACTGCGCGTCGAAAACGGCCGTCTTGAGACGACGAAGACGGCCGTACTGCGGCAAGGGGTAAATCCGGACGATCAGTTGTGGGCGCCCGACATCTTGGAATCTGATGAGTTCGTTGGCGGCACGGCATCGAGGTATCAGGCATCCGGACAAATACACGAATGGAATATTACCCTAGACCACGACATTCCCGGAGGGAGTGCGCAACTAGCTGTGCGCATCTCGGAAAGTAACGAGTCGGTCGGACCAGAAGTCACGTTCAGTGTTGATGGGACCCAGATCCGACCGGTCGGGCCAGAAAATCTCGGAAACGGATTCCAGTTCCCGGATGTTCGTTTTCTCACGCTCGATATATCAGGCGGACTCGCCGCAGGAACGCATACGATCAAAGCCGAAGTAACGACCGGCTCGGACTCGGGTTACATCTATATCGACACAATCGGTGTCTTCGACACTCGTTATTCAGACGGGTACGGGGACCGGCTCACTTCCCCCGGTGGGAAAGTCACGACGCTGAATGCGTATCCCGATATGTCGGCTGAAACAGTGGATGTACCGTCAATTCGACAGGTTATCGCAGGAGAACTGCAGTCCTCGTGGGATAACACGCAAAACGAGCAGGCGGTCGCCATCTCAAACGACCAAGGCAAGTCGTGGGTCAGCGCCTCGAACACCGAAACCGTTTCCGGACAGTTTGCGAGTGGGAGCGGACAGATCCGGGCACGCTTCTCCCTGTCGAGCTACGACGATGGGGATGGGATTCTCGAACGGAACGCCGGGCAGAGCGTGGACCTGTTCGACCTCTTCTCGGACCTCAACGACACGCCGTTACTCAACAGCCAGTCGTTCGATGGTGAAATTCGTGAGATTCTCAATGATATCGCAGAATTTGGCAACTTCATCTGGGAGGTTCGTTGGGAGCAATCGACAGAATCGCTTGCTGTGGTGTTCACTCGGCCGGGACAGCGTGAGGCGTCGGGTGATGTGAACCTCGTTGATTACGATTACAACATCGACGATGAGGCTATCACCGAGAAGGCAGTCGTCAACGGGACGCAGGGTCAAGGAGAGTATGCGCTTCCCTCGTGGGACGGCGATGAAGCACTCGCAACGACGCAAACGATTCCGGCGGCAACGAGCGACCGGTTGGCGAAATCGGCAGCAATGACGCTCGTTCAAGAGACTTCGACACCACTGGAGACGGCGACGGTCGAAATCGAGCAGTACCCTGCAGGGTGGAACCTCGTTGAGATGGTGAGCCTCGCTGATCTCCCTGAGACGGCTGGTGCGATGAAAATCTACTCGGTCGAAGAGAAAGACGGAGTTATCTCGCTACGGCTTGGAAATCGGGATCGTATTGAGGAGGTTGTCTCGCGTATCCAGCGTCAGTTGGAGGCCGTATCGAGTATCTGATTCAAACAGGCGGATTGTAGCATCGATAGTAGCGTCTGTAAGTCTTCACTTACTCTTTTTGTGAATTGATTTCTAGTAAGTTAACTAGTAGTTGTTAACTAGGATTTGTTAGTGACAAGTAAGATATGTGAGAACACTATCTCTCGCAGGGGTACTAAACGGAGAAGGCTGTGGCGTACACACACCACCCTCGCGTTTGTAACTACTATTGGGTAGTGGGGAGAAATCAACACACCACCTTCGCGTTTGTAAATCTGGCAGAGGAAGCCGTTTGACAGGCCAATTCCGCACCCCCCACCCCCCACTCTTTGCGTTACAAACGCGAGGGTGGTGTGTGTGATGATGAAAACCATTCAATTCGTGAGTTCTGCTACACTGACAACTATCCACTGACAACTATCCCAAAACCATCTGATGAGTGGGCCTGATGGGTTCTGTGTCGTTTACAGACGCGAGGGTGGTGTCCGTGTTGTTACAAACACGACCGTACCCTACTTACAAACGCGACGGTACCCCCTCATTTACAGACACGACGGTCTCTTGAGCTACCCTCTATCTGAGTTACAGACGTGAAGGTGGTCTCTGATACTGGTTCTTACACACGCGACGGTAGTCCCCTCGTCTAAACTCACTGTATCTGTGTATTCTCGGATAATTAGTTCCTGAAACCCTCGTTTTACACCCGCGGAACTGGTCCCCTATCTTTATCTAATCGCATATACAGAAAGTGGATACGGATGAACGGGGAAAACAGCGAATCGACAACCGATGAACGTGACCCTCTCTTCAGATACGATCAGCCAATTTTTGCGAACAAGGAGATTCTTGAGATCTCACACCTCCCTGGTCCCGACAAGATTGTGGGTCGTGACGAACATATGGCACAAGTTGCGGAAGCACTGAATCCTGCTATTTTCGGTCAGTCTCCGACTCATCTGTTTATTTTCGGGAAAACGGGTTCCGGGAAGACGCTGACAGCACGCATGGTCTCACGCCGCCTTCAACAAGAGGCTCAGAATGAAGGTGTTACTGTCCGTGTTGCGACTGTAGACTGCGGAGAGCAGAATACAGAGGCCTCCGTCATCAAAACGCTCGCGTCATCCGTAAACGATCCGTCGAAAAGCGGGATGACCATCCCCGAACGAGGACTCTCTACGGGGGACTACTACAACCGACTCTGGCGGGTCCTCGACACGTGTTCGGATGTCACTATCGTCGTCCTCGACGAGATAGATATGCTCCAAGACGACGAAGTTCTCCGGAAACTCTCTCGAGCAGGTGAGAATCAGCGAATCGTCGATTCGCGTCTCGGTATTATTGGCGTCTCGAACAAAATTGATTTCCCCGATGAACTCACTGAGCGTGTCAAATCCAGCTTCGCGCACGACGAGTTAGTGTTCTCTTCGTACGATGCGAACGAACTCCGGGAGATACTGCGAAACCGGACGCACGCCTTCGAAGAGGGCGCTTTGACTGATGACGTTATCCCGCTCACGAGCGCACTCGCTGCACAGGAACACGGGGACGCTCGGAAAGCGATTGACATCCTCCGCAATGCCGGTCGCATAGCAACAAAAGAAGACGCCGAAAAAGTGACCGAAGACCACGTCCGTGCGGCCAAGGAGAAAACAGAAACGGACCGGTTCCGTGAACTCCTCGACGGCCAGACCTCTCAATCTAAGGTTATTCTTTACGCGCTCGTTTTGCAGACAGAGGGTGATCAAGGCGCGAAGGTCACAACGAGCAACGTTTACCGTCAATACCTCAGTATTGCGAATTCACTGGACATGGACCAACTATCGGAACGCCGTGTTCAGGAGATTCTCAAGGAACTCGACTTTTTGAATGTGATTCAATCAGAGGTCAAAGGTCGAGGGCGAGGTCAAGGTATTCACGGTCGCCATCGGCTGCTTGAGGAGCCACGTATCGTCAAACGAGTTCTTCTTTCTGATCCTCGATTCGAGAATCTCAGGGACCAAACAAATTGACGTTTTGATGTCTCTGGCACCCACCGAGGAAGCGCCATCAGTAGGAAGCAATCTGTCCGCCTAACCCCCCTCCGTCAACTAACCTCTCTCTGTCAACTAACCTCCCTCTGTCAAACATCAATAGGCTACGCGACGTAGGAAACGCTATGCGGTACCAGTCCTCTGGCTCTCGATGGACGGCAGTTATCATTGGCACGGTCGTTCTTTTCGTCGCGTCTGTCGTGCCATCCCCGCTTAGGCGTCATCCCGAGTGGAAGTGGATTGGCCCGGACAAGTTCCTGCACCTTCTCGGCCATGCAGTCTATGCAGTGACGCTTGCCGACGCACTCGGGCGTGATCGATATACCGATGCGGAAGCGGCCGTCCTTGCAGTGTCTATCTCAACAACGCACAGTCTCGTCACTGGGCAAATCCAGAAATACGTCCCCGGACGAGCATTTGAACTTGCAGATGTCCTTGCCAGCCTGCTCGGCGCGGTTCTCGCTGTGTTCGGGTGGTACGTCGTGAACGACGCGCAGGATACCCCTCCGAGCTAGTGATCGCTGTTATCACTCGCGCTCTACGATTGTACCTACTCCAGTATGCGTCCGTGGACATCTATCTCGCCATCTCGAATACGAGTACTGCTGATTCGGGTACCGTCTTCGGCGATGACGAACGGTGCGGTGTGCACCTCGAGCGGTTGCAGTCCAGCATCCATGCGTTGCTGATTAAGTTCATAGGCACGGCGCTGTGCTTCCGCCTCCGGCGAGACGACAAGCGCATTAGCGTCCTCACGTGTTGCGGCCGGTCCGTGGGTGTCCGCTAGCTGAATGATTTCGTAGGTAGCAGTATAGGCATTGGCCATGCGGTCGAGTTCTGCATCGAGATCCTCGCGTCGTTTCTCGAACGGACCAATCATTTTGGCGTGCGATGGATCGCTCCGTGTCTGCGTAGCGAGGGATGTCGAGGTGAGACCGACGATAACGTGTCCGTCTCCACTCCCGTTGTGACTAGCGGTCTGGAACGCTTTGTGCAAGAGGGTGCGATGACCGTTGTGGATTGGTGTGAACGTACCGCCGACTATCGTAATCCATTCGGAGTGAGCCATATTTCACTACTAGTTGCCAACCGCTGTATGTCCACGGGTCTGTGACAATTGAGTGAGCACCGTGGTTGATATGTAAGCACCGTAGTTGATATAATATATCACATAGGTCGATAGTCTGGCCCCCAAACGGATTCCGGACCATTAAGAATTATGCTAGACCATTAACTCGCTCGGCATCGAAATCCGACTATGAAACCGATCCTGTTGGCCACGGACGGGAGCGAACACGCACAGCAGGCGGCAAAACAGGCTATCGAACTTGCCGAGGAGCAGGGAGTTCCTTTGTATGCTCTCTGTGTCGTTGATAAACGGCGCTTCGACAACCCTGCCCTCAGCTCTGCGGAACTTGCAACTATCTACGCAGAGGATCACGCGTCGATGTGTGTCTCGAAGGTCGCAGATATGGCGGAGAAGAGCAACGTCCGCGTCGAAGGCGGTATCCGGCACGGCATCCCACACGAAGTGATCCTCGAGTATGCCGCGGAAGTGGACGCTGATGCTATCGTCATCGGGGAGCACGGAGACCATACAGAGCACTTTTCGGGAGTCGGTGGAAAAGTCGCAGAGCTAGCTGACAGAGACGTAATCGTCGTTAAAGCGCAGCCAGTCTAGAACGGGAAATATACGTCTTCACCATGCTTGTGGGTCTGGTTGCTCGGCTGACCACCGCCTTCAGCATATGAGTTGAGAATCGCAAGAGAGATGCATCCCACGTGAGCTCTCGTCTATCTGATCTTCTCGCTCCGCTATTTTCTCGTCTGCTTCCGATTAGTGCCCTTGTAACGATCTTGCTGTTCTTGTTTGCCGTCCAGCTATTGGGGACGGCCACAGACGCCGCAGCACCGGTTCTCAAACCTGTATTCTCCCGTATTTCGGTGGAGGATACCGCTACTCTTGGCCTCAGTTGGTTCGGGACATATGTCCTCGCCAATGGATCAGTAATCGCGGCACTCTCCCTCTCTTTTTTCTCCGCCGGTATCGTTTCTGTCCCGCAACTGTTTCTGATGGTCGCTGGCTCACGTCTCGGTGCTGCAGCCATCGTTGTGTTCATCGGCGTTCTCGATTATTTCCAGAAGGAACGGTACTCCCTGCAGAAATCAGTCAGTATGGGCCTCCTTACCTTCCTTTTGACTCACTCGGTGTACGTCCCGGTCACCGTTTTGGGATACATCGCACTCCCATACTTTCGTGGCCCCTTTTATTCCGTCAGCTCTGGGTGGACCCTCAGATCGCAGCCGCTTTCGTTTTTCCACCCGCTCACCGTTGCTATCACGACTCGTATCGGACCACTGCTATCTTTTCTTTTGGCCGTTGGGATACTGTTTGGCAGTCTGAGACTGTTTGATCGCCTCCTCACGAGCGTTGATACGGCGACACTCCGCGACCGGTTTTTTCGTCACCTCCGAAACACGTGGGTTTCGTTCGGTATCGGCCTGTTAGTCACCGGTGTGACCACGAGTGTTGCGTTCTCACTCGGCGTTATCGTTCCTCTATACAACCGTGGCTATGTCAAGCGGGATGAACTCATTCCGTACGTACTCGGCGCAAATCTCGGGACGCTATTTGACACGCTGGTCGTGGCGATTCTCCTCGAATCGGCTGTCGGCGTCGCAGTCGTGCTCGTACTGCTCGTAACTGCAACGCTTGTGACACTGATTGCGCTCGTCGTCCATGACAGCTACAGCCGTCTAATCGCCGTGTTCCACGACCGCCTCCTCACTGATCGCCGACTGTTCGTGGGATTTGTTCTATCGCTCTTACTCGGCCCGCTCGTACTCTTATTCGTACCGTGACTATCGATGATTCTCGGATGGGGTGCGTATTGAGTCGCCGGTATCATCCACCACCGCCGTCCTTCGGGATGGGAGCACTCATCACGGACTTTAATCGGATTGCTAGACAATTACACGCTATGAGTGACACAGACTACGGCTACATCACCCCCGAAAACCTGTCGCTCTTTACAGATCTTTACGAGTTGACGATGATGCAGGGGGTACTTCCACCAGAACCATAATCCGACGGCGACGTTCGATCTCTTCTTCAGAGATCTACCGCCGAATCGAGGCTACATGCTCGCAGTCGGATTGGAGCAAGCGATTCACTACATTGAGACGCTGTCGTTCGGGGAGCGGGCAATCGACTATCTCACAGAGCACGGATTCGAAGAGGAGTTTCTGTCGAAACTCGAAACGCTAGAGTTCACAGGTGACGTCCGGGCGCTTCCCGAGGGGGAACCCGTCTTCCCCAACGAACCGCTATTGGAGGTGACTGCCCCGATCTTACAGGGGCAACTACTCGAGACCATTGCCATCAATCAGATCGGCTACCAGAGTCTGATTGCGACGAAAGCTGCGCGCATGCGAGACACGATTGAGCGGCACGGTGACGACCAGTCTCTCGTGGACTTCGGCTCACGACGTGCACACGGGAGCGATGCCGGGATGAAAGCGGCGCGAGCGGCCTATATCGGCGGTTTCGATGGAACCTCGAACGTCGCGGCTGGAGAAGCGTTTGGGATTCCGATCTACGGTACGATGGCTCATTCGTGGATCCAAAGCTTCGCAACCGAGCGTGCTGCCTTTGAGGCCTTCGTCGATGAGTACGGGGAGGACTCGATCCTCCTCATCGATACGTACGACACCGTCGCTGGTGCCGAAACCGCGCGTGATGTTGCCGACAAGCGAGACATTGATGTAGCGGGTGTCCGACTCGATTCGGGAAATCTCACGGCGCTCTCGAAGGAAGTGAACGAACTTCTCGGAGATACTGATATCTTCGTTTCCTCCGGCGTCGATGAATTCAAAATACGAGACTTCCTGACGAGTGGTGGAGTCGGGACTGGATTTGGGCCGGGAACAGCGCTCGTGACCAGCACCGATGCACCGAAGGTTGAAGGGGTCTACAAACTCGTCGCAATCGAACGAGACGGTGAGATGCGGCCGAGTATGAAGCTCTCGACCGGGAAGGCAACGTACCCCGGCGCAAAGAGCATTTATCGCGTCGAGCGGGATGGCTCGTACGCCTATGATACGCTCACCCCCCAGAAGGAGGACCACGACGGTGACGAACTGCTCGTTTCTGTCATCGAAGACGGCGACATCGTCTACGACTTTCCCGACCTTCAGACGGTTCAGGAGTTCGCACTTCGAAACGTCGAAAAAATCCCAGTGGAGGCTCGTACACTCGAAAACCCGACGACCTACGAGGTTCGAATTAGTCCGGAGTTGGATACTCAGACGACGGAACTACGCCAACAACTTGAAAGTCAGTTCACCTGATTAAATTGATAGAACAGTTTTATCGGCTCGGGTTTTCGTTTCGAACGAAAACCAAAAAAAAATCATACAAATGATACAACCGACTAGCGTTGCTTCAACACCTGTGTCTCCGATTGAAATCTTTCCGTCAGCTCACCATACTGCGCTCGACACCGTCACACCGCCCGTTATCCGTCTCGGTCGTGAATATTCGAGCACCGGTGACAACCCATGAGCGTTAGTGAGACCTTCGTTGAGGGGCTTCGCCTCGGCGGCGAGATGTTCTGGGAGACGTGGTGGGCTCTCGTCCTCGGATTTACGATAGCGGGGGCGGTGGAGGCGTTTGTGAGCGAGGAGAAGATGACGCAGGTTCTCGGTGGCAGCGGCCTGCGAGAACTGGGTCTGGGTTCGCTGTTCGGGGCTGCGTCGTCGAGTTGTTCGTTCGGTGCGGTCGCTACGACGAAATCGCTGTTCAAGAAGGGTGCTTCCCCGGTTGCGAGTCTCGCGGCGTTCCAGTTCGCCAGTACGAACCTCGTGATCGAACTCGGACTCGTGATGTGGATTCTGCTCGGCTGGGAGTTCGTAATTGCCGATTACGTTGCTGGCGTCATCCTCATCGTACTCCTCGCATTCATCTTCAAGTACATCGTTCCGGACGGCTGGTTCACTGTCGCTCGTGAGTACTTACAGAATCAGGAGGGTATTCGGGACCCCGTCTGTGGCATGGAAGTGGACCCAACAGAGACGGATACCGTCACGCTGGAGACGAGCGGCGGGACGGAGTACTTCTGTTCTGCGGAGTGTAAGCGGCGGTACCAGGAACAACAGCAAGGCACGTGGCGGGAGCGACTGCTGACTGTCGGCGGTTGGAAAGCAGTTTCACGAAACGCTATCGGGGAGTGGCAGATGCTCTGGAAGGACATCGTCGCGGGATTCCTCGTCGCCGGTCTGATCGGCGCGTTCGTCCCTCGGGCGTGGTGGACGACGCTGTTCGGCATCGGAACCCAGGGAACTTTCGGCTGGATATTCGCAAGCGCGGTAATCGGCGTGGTCGTCGGTATCGTCACGTTCGTCTGTTCCGTTGGGAACGTTCCCTTCGCGGTTATTCTCTGGAATAATGGCATCGCCTTCGGCGGCGTCATGTCGTTCATCTTTGCAGACCTCATCGTTCCGACGATTGACGACGCCTACCGACGATACTACGGATTGCGGATTGCGGGCGTGCTTTTCGTTTCGATCTTCGCTACTGCCGTCGTTTCTGGTGTCGTCATCCACTATTTGTGGGGTGGTCTGGGTTTGATTCCGCCCCAAGGACAGGTCGGAGGGACAGCCCCCCGTGGCTACACGACGTGGTTGAACGCTGGCTTCACGTTGGTGTTTGCGGTCCAAGCGTACCTCATGTACAGTCCCGAATCTGAGGGCGTTTCTGCGCACGAACACGCACCGTGAGTGGATTACGCGTCGTCGGGGCCCCAAGGTGTCGCAATCCTCAACTCTCCTACGAGGTTTTCTCGGGTGTCCGGATGAACCGCCGGAACGGTCGTCGCTCCGCGAGATGTCGGTGGAGGTAGCGATAGATCGGATAGAGATAGTCCTCGATATGACGGGTGACACCGCTCGAACTCGCGTAAATAATCACGGGGACGTTGGCCTCTCTGGCCAGATCGATGACCCGGTCAGGAGTACTCCCGAAGACCCACCGCCGGAGGCGCCGGTCTCGAGTTGCCCCGATGATGAGGAGTCCGCCGTTCCCCACCGCAGCAGACACCAGACCCTCTGCCACCGTGTCTGCGGTGAGGTTGTGAACGTGGACGGATTCGACGGCTGAGAGCGCCGCCATGGTTTCATCGACCGGTTCCTTCAAGCCTCCTGATAGTGGGTCGATACTGATAACGTGAATCTCGTCTCCGTGCTGACCGAGTTTGTTCACGAGCGGTAACAGCGCCAGATGATGCGGACCGCCGCCCGCGCCGATGTTGATTGTTGTGAGCTCTCCGATGGCGTCCACGTTACTGGTGAAGAAGACCCCGCAAGGAGCACTGTACTCGACTGTTTCTGCGATGCTCTGGCTCTCCTCAGGGTAACCCATCAGGATTCGGTCAACCTGTCCGTTCCGCGCCGTCTGGACGATATCGAACGCGATGTCTCGGCAGATGTGTCCCTCGACGCTGTATTCGACGCCGATATCGGCCTCCGCGAGTAACTCCTTGATATCTCCGGCCCGCTTTTCGGCCGTGTCGCGGACCATCTCGTTCGGCGTCTGGTCTGGGATATGAGTCACGTTGAGGACTTTCACGAGCGGTTTGCGGTCTTGGGCTCGGGCAAGTTCGGTTGCGAGTCGTACGTATGAGACCGCGCGGTCGGGGCGAGCGACGGAAACGAGAATCGTGAACCGGTCGCCCAAATCCGGTTCGGTTCCCTCGGTGGATCCAACCGGTCCAACAGCTGTGGGTACCCCTGTTGGGAGATGGGGTGGCACCACCTCTTCGATGAGTTCCTCGATATGGGGTGCGCCCCCCCAGGCGATGTAGGCGATACCGAGGACGACAACAAATCCGACGCCGACAGCGACGCCGACCGGCGGAAGATTCGTTATGAGCGCCAGATTAGCCAGAATGCCCACAACTGGGAGAAGGGGGACGAGCGGCATCCGGAACCCCCGTTCTAGGTCGGGATGATTCCGCCGAGAGTAAATGAGAGTCCCGTTGACCACGGCCAGAGGAACCAGCAAGTTGAACGTAGCGAACCCGGTGAGCGGTTCGAGGCCGAGAGCGTGAATGCCCGTCAGCCCCTGTTCGGAGAACAGGGTGATGAACACGAAGATGAGGCCGACGATAGTTGCCGTCGCCATCGTGATACTCCAGAACGGCGTCCGATACTCCGGGTGAAGATACGCGAACCGGCGGGGTCCATGTCCCTGTTGACCCATTAGTGACCCAATTCCGCTGGCCGCGAGAATCGAGGCATTCGAGGCACTCACCATCGAGAAGACCGCCCCGGCGACGATGAGAAGCTGCCCCCACGAGCCGAGAAACGACGCAGCAACGGTCCCCATCGCAGTCTCCCCCTCCGCGAGTACCGACCGGGGAACCGGCGCGTTCACCATCGCAACGATGACGAACGTGTAGAGGACCGTGACGGTGATGATGCTGGCCGCGATGGCCTTAGGGACGGTTTTCCTGGGTTCGATAATTTCGCCTGCGCTGGCCGCGATAGCGGAGAATCCGAAGAAAGTGATAAAGGCGAGCGCGGCAACCGAAACGATGCCGACGGGTTCAGCTTGAAAGTTGGATACGAACCGCCCGGTTGCGTCTCCCGGCCCGGCGAACGTGAGTGCTCCGGCGATGAAGACGAACAGGACACCGACTTTCGCACTCGTGACTAGCAGTTGAAATATCCCCGATTCCTCCGTTCCGCGGGCGTTGAGCACACCAAGCGTGAGGGCAGAGAGGATGCCCACAGATCCGTGAGGGAGCACGTGGAGTGAGTCGGGGAGAATGAACCGGAAGAACCACTCGTCCATTGTTGCGAGGTAGAAGGCTGTCGTGCCGGTGTAGCCGAGAAAGAGCGATGCGCCGATAGCGTACTTCAGTCGGTCGGCACCGTCGAACGTTCGAGAACAAAAGAGATACCCACCCCCGTTTTCGGAGTACATCGAAGCAAATTCGGAATAAGCGGCGGCAGTTATTCCGGCGACGACAGCGGCGAGAACAAACGCGATAACCGCACTTGAGCCGATACGGTAGACAGCAGTCCCGGAAAGTGAAAAGATGCCGGCCGCGATCATCGTCCCGAGTCCAATGGCGAAAGCGATTTTAAAATCGAGAGTCCGGGTATGTTCAACCATCAGTGTTCGATAGACTAGGTAGTGGCAAAACCGTGTGGGGTATTATCATGGGATTGTGATCTCTCTAAATCCGATCTTGGAGGACGGCCGGCCAGCGAAAGTCGATGCGTTCGGAGGTGGGGTTATCGCATGTCTCTCAGGCTGACGAATGAGCCTTCTTTCGCTGTAATCCAGGTAGACAGGAGTTCGAACTCAGAGACGTTTGGGGGGAAGATAGTACATTCGGCGGGCCGATCCTGCGATTCGACGATTTCTGCAGCTAACACCGGCGATGAATCTTCAGCGTTCGTTTCGGTCGGCAGTTGTCCGGCTTCGTTGTCCGTTGCTCGTTCGCTCATTCTGATGAACCTCCCTGAGTCGGCCTCTATGCGAAAGTATGACCAATACATGTAAAATGACAGTCTACACTTCCCACAGCGTGGGAAGTCTGCCATCACTGTTGTTTGTCGGTACTCTGTAAGACCGACTTGCGCACAGATAGCCTACTTACAACTCGGGTTCGTATGTACGCAGTACATGTACGACAACATCCTCGTCCCGACGGATGGTAGTCGCGGGGCCGAAAGCGCAATTGCTCGTGCACTTGACCTCGCTCGAACTGCTAACGCGACTACCCACGTCCTTTACGCCATCGACGAGAGCCTCGAACCGAGTCAACTGGATGCCGCAGCGCGCGACGAACTGCGAAGCCAGTCGGAAAAACGCGGACGAGGGGCAACCGTACAGCTTGACGAGCAGGCCGCAGACCTCGGAATCGAAACCGTTCGGGCCGTCAATGAGGGAATCCCGTACCGAGAGATACTCGACTACATTGACGAGAACGACATCGACTTGGTCGTGATGGGGACGCACGGCCGAACGGGGGCTGAACGGTCTCGGTTCGGAAGCACCACTGAACGGGTGATTACGCACGCCGACGTACCAGTGATGGCAGTCCACCTTACTGAAGACGAAGACCTCCCTGAACACGGGTACGGGATGTACGACCACGTCGTGATTCCTATCGACGGTAGTGGTGCCGCCGAACGTGCCGCTGCTCATGGCCTCAGCATCGCCGAGCGCTATGGAGCCGATGTCCACGTGATATACGTCATCGACACGACGACCTACGGGTTCGTAGACGCTCCGGGCAGTATCGTCGGCCTCCTCAAGCAGGGCGGCCAGAACGCAATCGAGGATATCGCGGCCGACGCACGCGAACGGCGCCTTCCGGTGACAACCGATATCCTTCGTGGCGTCCCTCACGAGGAGATTCTCGCGTACGCCACTGGAGTCAACGCTGACGTGATCACGATGGGGACTCGCGGTCAGACTGCCGACATGGACGGTTTCTTGGGGAGTACGACTACCCGCGTTGTCAGACAGTCCGAAATCCCCGTTCTCACAACTAACTGAGATCATGAGCGTCGAAACCCTCTGCCAAATCTGTGAATCTGCGCCCGCTCAACATCAGTGTCGCCGCTGCGCAGCGCTCGTGTGTAGTTTCCACTACGACTCGGACTCTGATCTGTGTACCGACTGCGCAACACACATTCCCGACAAATAATCTACCGAGTGACTCCCGAACGTAACTAATTCTGATAAAATATGGCGTATTAGCGTTGCAAGTGCAACGATCCCCGTGCATCTTGTGGGTTGGATTCCGCTCTTATTCTCCCTTCGGCTCCCGTCCGAGAACGCTTGCAACGGATTCGATACGGTCCTCTACGTGCTGTTCGCGGTCGCGCTGTTCGTCGATCTCCACGGAGGAGATGACGCGATTCCCCTCAACTGCCTTATGCGCCGCTTGGACGGCACCGAACACCTCATCAACGTCGTCGGCTTCGATGACGGTATCCGTTGCAGTCAGTTCGTACGAGATGTCGAAGTCATCGAGCGCGTTGATTGCCTGTGCGATGTCTTCTGACAAACTCCCGTCGTGGACTGGAATGACCTCAAATCTAGCGATTACTGTCATGGGTAGCTCCTTGTCTCTTGGCGTGGGCTGTTGGCTCCGATCCGATAGCCACTATGTCATATGTGACCATCTCATATAGGTTCTCGTCTGATCCGTTCACTTTTGGTGTGACGGCGTTCAAAACGACGTTTCTCTGTCGGTTTCTAGTCCCTGTGTTGACGCTCGTGGTCGGATCACGTCAGGCAAATCTTGCACAATCAAATGTTCTTGTAGATACATATACAACCAATGAGTGGACTTCTCTGCGCTATTCTTGATCACGTCCTCCCCAAAGCGAAGATGTGGCCATTATTATACGATCTCATTTCTGAGTACGTCGTTGCAGATGTAACACGTCCAGTTCACTGTCGTATGGATCTGTTACGATTCCGGCTCACCATGGTAATAGGTAGATTATTTTACCTTTTATCAACCGTTGCAACTCCAGACTGAGTTTGCTGTCCCCGGTCAAAACTGAAATGCGATCTCCTCAATGAATACTAAATAATATGGATTTAATCAAACATATCCTTCTAATCATTTCTCCTCTAGCGCCGAACAACCGACAGCAACACCTCGATTCTATAGTTTATGACCGACTGGCACTTCCATTACAATAATATATATGTTTGTGTGACCTGTCGGGTTTCCATTTTACATCCGATACGGGTGCTCTTATTCCGGTTCCTTCGAATGACTTCACAATTCTGTTTGTCTTCTTCCAAGACGACACGATAATCGATTTTCGATCATACCTCGGAGTGCCCACGTCTCTCCGTATCGCTTCCCGAGTCCTTCGATACGGAGTTCCATCGCGCTATCCTCTTGTATCGCCATGGTCAGGGGGACTCTTCAGAAGTCGAAATTCGTGTCCGGTTACGATCTGTTTGTGGTTCGAAGAGACCCCTCGACAAATCGCCAAAGTGCTTCGGTACCCCCGTCTCGGGGCGGTCGTTGGTTCGTCATGATAGCAATCCGTGATAGCCGCTTCGTTCTGGTATAAGATGCTAACCGGCCGCTGGGCTGGCAACTTGGTGATATATTCATGTACTCACTGTTGACAACTGCTGAGACGACCGCTCAGTATAGATCCTGAACCCGTTAGCAGCTCAGTCCATCGGATTGCGAATTAGCTGGCCGTGTTCGACCTTCATACACCGGTCTTGAACGACATCGACACCGACGGCTTCCGCTTTTCGTGCCGCCTCGTCGTGCTGAATGCCGGGCTGCATCCAGATCACCTTCACGTCCTCACGAGCGAGCGCTTGCTCGACAATCCCCGGAACTTCCTCGCTCGGCCGGAAGATTTCGACGATATCGATGGTCTCCGACACGTCAGCGAGAGAGTCGTACGCTCGTTTCCCGAAAATCTCGTCTGCGGTCGGATTGACCGGCCGTAGTTCGTACCCGTGACGCCCGAGATACGCCGGCACGATGTGGGCTGCTTTCTCGTAGGATGTCGATGCGCCGACGACTGCAACGCGGTCGTATCCGAGAACCCGACGGAGTTCGTCGGCGTCTTCTATTGGCATACTGGTGCTAGTCGGAGACAGCAAATCAGTGTACCGCTGCCGTACATGTCGAGCGTTCTCGTCTACTTAGACGAACTGTTCGATGAACGTATTGATCATCTGGATCTCGTCGTCGTTGATCGCGTGTCCCAGTCCGTCGTAGAGCCGACTGGTTACGTCGCCGTCGAGTTGCTCGAATACGCGCGCCGAGTCGTGAATGCGCTCTGCGGCGACGTACGGATCGTCGTCACTGCATCCGAGGAAAACCGGCGTTCCATCGATGGACCCATCGTAGTTCTGTCCTGTTTCTGGTCCGAGCAGGCTTCCCGATAACACCACGAGTCCGCCGTAGCGACCGGGGTTTCGCGCGACGAACTCGCTTGCGAGACATCCGCCTTGCGAGAAGCCCAGCAGGAGTGTGCGTTCCGATGGGATGCCGGCGGCCGCGGCCGTGTCGAGCGCATTCGACACGCGGTCGAGTGCTGACGAGAGCCACGGTTCGTTGTCTTCGACCGGTGCATCGATTGAGCGGGGATACCACGCACTGTGGGCCGCTTGCGGGGCGAGATACATCACACCGTGATGAAGGAACTCATCGATTAGCGTGAGGATGCTCTGTGCACTCGATCCGCGACCGTGAAGCAGAACCACGGCCGCTTCGGCCGCTTGCGGCGGGGCACCCGCTGTTTCGATGGGTTGCCCTTCGTGCGGGTTCCTGCCTCTTTCTGATCTCGTCGAATCCGCGTCTTGTGTCATTTAGTTCGACTCCGTCGCAGGGGGCCGTTCGAGCGGTTCGAGTTGGCTCTCGATCATCTCGCGGTCTTCTTCGAGCCACGGCGGGAGAAACAGCGACTCCCCGAGCGTGTCGCGGTCGGCGTCGGCTGTGAGTCCCGGCTGCTCCGTTGCGAGTTCGAACAGGATGCCGCCGGGTTCGCGGACGTACAGCGAGTGGAAGAAGTGTCTATCTTTCACCCGCGAGACGTCGTACTCACGTTCCCGAAAGAGGTCGTGCCACTCGTAGAGTTGCTCTTTCTCCGGGACGCGCACAGCGACGTGATGAATCGACCCTGCCCCTTCGCGGCCGAACTCGACATCTCGGTCGAGGAGATCGATGACGGTTGCACGGTCTCCCGGTGCCTGATACCGAACCCGGTCTCCCTCCTGTTCGATGAGTTCGAATCCCAGTGTGTCTAGAACGCTTGCGGTGACGAAGACGTTCGTCGAGAGCAGCGTCACACCGTGGATGCCGCGAATCGCGTGCTGAGACGGGACCGTCCCGTTCACCCACGGGTCTACAGACGACTCGCCCGTGACGAGTTCGAGTTGCGTACCGTCTGGATCGGAGAACCGAAGCACCGTCTCGCCGAACCGTTCTGTTTGTTCCGCGATAGCAACGCCGTGTTCGGTGAGTCGGTCTCGCCAGTAGGATACCGAGTTCGATGGGATCACCAGCGCAGCGGTGCTGATCTGGGGCTTTCCGATCCGCCCGTCGTCCTCTGCAGGATATGGAAAGAACGTCAATCCGGTTCCGGGCGAACCGGTTTCGTCACCGTAGAAGAGGTGACGCGTGAACTTCTCGTTGAAGTTTACCGTCTGCTTGACGAGGCGCAGGCCAAGCACGTCTGTGTAGAAGTCAACGTTTGCCTGGGCGTTGCGGACGATGCCTGTGATATGGTGAATTCCGGGCGTATCTGTGAGCACGTGTGGTGTGATGTGGTGGTCGTGTGGTGGATCTGTTCGAGTCGAATCTGAGATGTATCGGTGCGACTCCGGGTTGGTGCCTGTTCCGGTTTCAGGTGGATTTAGTTGAGTCCTCCTGCACCGGACTGCGCATCGGGGAGCGCTTTCCGCTTGACGGGCAGGTCGAGTTCTTCGAGTGCAGCTTCGAGGTGTTCTGCCTTGGCATACTCTGCGCCGGCTTGGAGACGTTTCTGCTGTGCGAGTGCAAGCGCCTCACCGCGTCGCTCGTCGGGAATCTCGAATTTGTCCGTTGCGAGTTCGATGACGAGTCCGTTGTGATCGGTCGTGTACAGCGAGTGGAAGATTCCTCGGTCGAACTCGTTGTAGTGGTGTCCGTGTTCTTCGAGTCCGGCACGAATCTCTTCGAGACGCTCGGGGTCGTACCGGAACGCGAGGTGGTGGACGCCGCCAACCGGTGTTCGTAACCGGCCGGTGTTCGACTCGCGTCCTTCTTCGACGAAGAACGTGAGCATGCGTCCGTCACCTGTATCGAAGAACAGGTGAGTGACGTTCGGCGCGTCGAGATTGGGCTGTTTGAGGACGAGCGACATTCCGAGGACGTCACGGTAGAACGCAATCGTGTCCTCGATGTTGCTCCCGATGATGGAAACGTGGTCCATCCCGGTTACGTTGAATGCGCTCTCCGGTGGGTCGGCGGTCACGGGCGGATCTGTTGTTGCGGATTGGTCGTCGGTCATGGTTTCCCTGTGTTACTTGGTTTGTATCCGAACTACTATAAACGCTCGCGGACAACAGTATCACCAGGTGACAGCGATGTCAGTACCAACGGACGATTCAGGAGTGGATGAAACGCTTAGCGAGGAAGAACGTCGAGTCGTCGATTCGATCAGCAACCTTGGATCGCAGTGGAGATTGCTTGTACTCTACGATCTCCAGAACAGTGAGAAGCGATTTAACGAGCTCAAGCGCTCGACTGGAGCGTCGAGCCGGACTCTCTCACGCGTCTTAGACGACCTCCAAGAGATGGGGCACGTAGAGCGCCGTCTCGAAGAAGATGCTCCTGTCGCAACGTACTACAGTCTCACTGCGAAGGGCGCATCGCTCTGTCCCGTATTCGACGAGCTAGAGAAGTGGTCGAAGAAATGGGAAGCGGACTCGGCTGCCGACGTCAACTCGCCCGAGTGATCGCTGCTCACCGAGCCATCCAAAAAAGTGGTCCACACCGTCTTTCAGGGCGTTTCAGTCACGCCATACTGACCGTCCGAAATACAGCATCGTCTGCGGTGTTATTCTGCGCTGCTTGCGTTGAAGCTCTCTAACACGAGTTCGTAGAACCCGGTCCGTTCACTGAAGTGTGCTGCCTGTTCGGGAGCGACATCCTTCGTCCAATCTTTCAGCATCTCCGAGGAGACGGTAAACCACGAGGTCAGGTCAACGCCGGCCTGTTCCATCCGGGACATGGCTGCCTGCTCAGCGCGGTCGTTGAGCGACCCTGACGCGTCGAGCACCGCTTGGACGTTGTATCCCTCTTGGGCTGCGCTGATTGCCGGGAACGCCACGCAGACTTCGGTGAGGATGCCGGCCATGATCAGATTCGACCGACCCGTCTCCTCGACGGCCTCAACGAACGCCGGGTCATCCCATGCGTTGACGAGCGAGCGGTCGATCACTTCGACTTCCGGGAACATTTCGTTCAGCTTGGGGAGGAGCGGACCGTTCGGACCCTCGGCACGGCTGGTGGTGAGTACGACCGGCAGATCGTACAGCTTTGCGACCTCGGCAAGTGCGAGGACGTTGTTACGGAGCGAGACCGTATCTTGGTTCTCGACACCCTGCAACAGCCCAGTCTGGTGGTCGATCAGGAGCAGTGCGGTGTCGTCTTCGTTAAAGAACGGACTCGGTTTGTCGTCGGTATCGGTTTGTGCCATTGCATATGGGTGTAAACGGCCGAGGGTCATAAAGTATCAAGTATCAGACATACAATCAGGTTGCATCGGCTTCACCTGGTGGTAGTCATGCCGCTGTTCGGTGAACTGAAAGATTTGAAACGGAACGATATGATTTATCGCATACATTTCTTGGAGTTTGTCTGCGGCCAACTCGTCATTCATACGCTGACCCGAACCTTGACATCCTGTGACACCCTTGTTCGAAGCAGTCCGGATCACGAGATGAAAGAAGACATCCACCAGTACACGGGTGAGGATATTGTGGTCGAATACGACGTGAACCGATGCATTCACGCCAGAGAATGCGTTCGCGGGCTTCCGGACGTGTTCGACCCCGACAAACGTCCGTGGATCGAACCCGACAACGCTGCTGTCGAGGAGTTGATGTCGGTGATCATGCAGTGTCCGACCGGAGCCTTACAGTTCGAACGAACTGATACTGATTACGAGGAACCGGTCCCGGAGCAAAATACAGTCTCCGTTGTGCCCGACGGCCCGCTCTATCTTGCAGGTGACGTTGAGATTACTTCACCAGACGAGACGGTTCTGATCCGCGATACACGCGTTGCCCTGTGTCGATGCGGGGCATCATCGAATAAGCCGCTCTGTGATAACAGCCACGAGGCAGTTGAGTTCGAAGCATCTGGAACCATCTCAGACGGTCACACGTCCCACTCTCCATCGGAGAGAGATGGGACGTTACGGGTGACACCGTTACCCGACGGGCCACTCCGTGTGGAGGGTCGATTCGAGATGCAGGGCCACGACGGTGGGGCAAAGCGTTGTGGCGATGGTGCGACGCTGTGTCGCTGTGGTGGCTCCAACGATAAACCGTCTTGCGATGGAACGCACGAGGAGATTGGCTTCTCTAGCGGGGAGGCGTCTGAGTAATCTGTCCGAAATTCGTCGCACGAGTTTATTATTCGAGACGGCACCGACGGCCGCCGGAGGCCTCACTCACCACCAAGAAAACGGGGACTGGTACGGCGCGGTCCCCCGACGCTGTCCAGCGTTTCTATTTGGTTTGGAAGTCCGCGAATTCGACAGCCACTCCGAAGTCACCAGCGTGATCGATTGAGATCTGGTGGGCCTCTTCGGCACCATCTGCTGCCCAGTCTCGCTGTAGTTCGTAGAGTACCTGTGCCCACGTGACCGGTATCGCACCCGCGTTCATCATTCGCTCCATCGAATACTCGTGATCTGCGGCCGTCCGCCCGCCACAGGCATCGACCACGACGTAGACATCGTATCCCGCCTCCATGGCTGAGAGGGCGGCGAAACAAACGCACACTTCCGTCCAGAGGCCAGCCATGACCAGTCGGTCGCGGCCGGTTTCCTCGACTGCCTCGACGTACGCCTCATCCTCCCACGAATTCATCGTCGTCCGGTCGATTACGTCTTCGTCCGGCAGTATCTCCCGTATCTCCTCGAAAAGTGGCCCGTTGTACTCTTTGGTGATACTCGAAAGGACAACCGGGATATCGTACGCATCGGCCGTCTTTGCGAGACCAGCAACGTTGTTTCGAAGGGCGCCGGTTTCGATGGTATTGACCCCGAGTACCATCTCGGGTTGGTGATCGATGAGCGTTATCGCACAGTTCTGTTGTGTGAGCAACTGATCGCTCGGACTTGCAGTCTCGTTTACCATGGCTCTCTCCGCTCGATATTCACGTACTCACCGTTCGCTGACGGTCTAACTGTCCGAATATTCGTCCGAAAGCGTTCTGAGTACTGTGATATCGAGTATCCGCATATTTGGCACAGTATATGTTAGTTGTTAGCATTGGTCGTTAGTTGTGACAAACTACACAGTTGAGAAAGAATACTTAACCGGAATCACACCTTCTCCGTTTCGTGGTTTTATACTAGTTGTGTTCGTATGGGAGGGTATGCTCTACGACCACGTTGCTGATCTCGATTTGACAATCGATACGTACGACCTCGCCCAGCGCGAGCGCGATACGTCGAGTGGATTCACTCGGGCGACGACTGTCATCTCGCTCCACGGCGATGGTGAAGTTGGACAGGGGGAGGATGTGACGTACGACAATGACGCCCATTATTCGCTTCGGGATTCCTCGACGGAGTTTGATCTCGCAGGGCGATACACCGTCGATGAATTCTCCGCACACGTCGCCGAGATCGATTTCTTCGACGGTGAATCGCCCGGGCAGTCTATTTTCCGGAACTACCGCCGCTGGGCCTTCGAGAGCGCCGCGCTCGATCTTGCGCTGAAACAGGCCGACACGAATCTCGCTGAGTGCCTCGGTCGCACGTACGACCCAGTTCGATTCGTCGTGAGTACGCGCTTGGCTGAACCTCCGACCGGCGACCGGGTTATCGACTGGCTCGACCGCAACCCAAATTTAGCGTTCAAGCTCGACCCGACCTCCGAGTGGACGGTCGATGTCGTCGAACGGCTTGCGGAGACCGAGGCGGTCCAAACGCTCGATCTCAAGGGACAGTATCACGGCACGACGGTCGATCAACCCGCCGACCCGGAACTGTATCAACGGGTCATCGAGGGCTTCCCGAACGCCCTCATCGAGGATCCGGAACTGAACGAGGAAACGCGACCTCTATTCGAGGGACACGAAGCTCGCGTGACGTGGGATTATCCGATTCGGAGTGTCGAGACAGTCAAAGACCTCCCGTGGGAACCGGACTGGCTCAACATCAAGCCGTCCCGATTCGGCTCGGTACAGTCGCTTTTCGAGACGATTGATTACTGCCGCGACCACGATATTCGGATGTTCGGCGGCGGCCAATTCGAACTCGACGTCGGTCGCGAACATATCCATGCGGTCGCATCACTGTTCTATCCGGACGCGCCGAACGATGTGGCACCGAAGGCCTACAACGACCCTGACCCGAGCGGTGAACTTCCGTCGAGTCCGCTTGCCCCGCCGACATCCCCACGAGGGTTTGAGTGGGAGTAACGTGTAGATTGGAGAATGAGCCAGTCTGATCGGTTCCGATTCGAGTACAACCCCGGTGTCCTACAATACGGTGCCGGTTGCGTCGATAGCCTTTCAGCGGAGCTAGAGCGGCTGGGATCTGAGCGCGCACTCGTCGTTAGCGGCTCGACCGTCGGAACCACACCGGCAGTCATCGAGCCGGTAACCGATGGACTCGGCACAAAGCTTGCAGGCGTCTTTGCCGAGACAACGCCCGAAAAACGACTCCAAACAGCCTACGACGGGCTCGAAGCCATGGAAGAGGCCGACGCGGATGTTCTCGTGAGCCTTGGCGGCGGCAGCAGTCTCGACGTTGCTAAGGTCATCAGTGTCCTCGCTGCGGACGACCGCGACCCACAAGCGGTCGGTGCGGAGTTTGGTGAAACCGGAACGATTTCTGTCCCGTCCGGCTCGGTAACGCCTATCGTCGTCGTTCCGACCACGCTAGCCGGTGCAGATCTGTCTACCGTGGCTGGTGTGACGGCTTCGCCCGAATCCGGACTTGTCGAACGTCCTGTGAGTGGGGGGATTTCGGACCCACGGCTGATGCCCCGGGCGACCTTTTACGACCCCGTACTGTTCGCCACCACACCGAAACAGATTCTCGCCGCCTCTGCGATGAACGGGTTCGACAAAGGCATCGAAACGATTTATGCTCGAAACGCAACGCCGATAACGGACGCAACAGCGGTTCGAGGGCTCAAACTGCTCGAAGGTGGTCTCAGACAACTCAACGAGCAATCTGTCTCCGAGAAGGCTCTCGAACCGGTCGCTCAGGGACTTCTCTTGGTTCAGTATGGGATTTCGAGACCTGGTGAGACGACGCTGTCGATCATCCACGCGTTCGGCCACGCACTGACGCGCTCCTCTGCTGTTCAGCAGGGGGCTATGCACGGAATCATCGCGCCGCACGTACTCAGCTACCTCTTTGAGAACGTTGCTGGTCGGCGCGAGCTACTTGCGGAAGCACTCTGTAGTGACGTTTCAGCGTCCGCTGAAGACATTGTTGCGTCCGTCGAGTGGGTCCGGGATGCACTTTCTCTTCCCTCGCGCCTCAGGGACGTTGATGGACCCGACCCCGCCGCGTTCCCTGACGTGGCCGAGTCGGTACTCGCTGATCCGTTCATGGCGAACGCACCGTCCGGTCTCGATCCGACAAGCGAAGAAATCGCAGACGTGCTACGGGATGCGTACTGATGAGTTAGAACCGCTACCGGCACGTCTAACGCACGGTTCGGTCGTGTCTAGAGCAGCGCATACGCCCATGACTCACTTCCGAGGGCGAGAAAGACCAACGCTGCGCCGATGAGTTCGGCGTTTTTGATGAAGTGCGTCATCTCGGCCTGCTGTTGATCTTCCGGCACCGCCCAGAAGTTGTGCATCGTCGGTGTCGTGACGAGCAGGAACAGCGCGATTGCTCCCGCAGCAATCGCTGGAAAGACTCCGAACGTGATGCCGAGACCACCGAAGAGGAGTACCCCACCGGATAGCAGCACACTCGCTTTGGCTGCTGGAATCCCTTTCGCTTCAGCGTATCCGGCCATCTCACTGACATTCAGGAAGTGATTGAGTCCTTGGAATGCGAGGAGTCCGCCGAACAGGACACGTGCGATGAGGAACGCGATGGCACCGAATCCAGCATCGAATGCCATTAGTGCCCCACCTCCTGCGTATTCGGATGGTTGTAAATCGATGCGGCCATCGAAGTGGTTTCGGCTAGTATCACTGCGATACCTGGTTTGTTCTGGCAGCACTTATATCTCAGCGAACATAAATGATACCAGGTGATACTGATGCAATCTGCGGACAGACGTGCCACCGCCGAGTCCGGTGTCTACCGCATCTCATATGCCCGTCTCTAGTGCGTCTCTAAGCGAGAATCGTCTGACGTAGTGGTTCTGTCGAATTCCTATCAGCTGGATCTCATTCCCGATAAAACGGCTGTTAGGTAGGTATACGAACGTATTGGGTTTTCCCGACCGCAACCGTTATACGCCATAATAATCAATATAGTGATATGTATGGGACAGTTCTGGATTCGCTCGAAGACCGGTATAATCCGAGTGTTCTGTCTGCGGTGATTCTGTTGATGGGTTCGAGTTTTAGCCTCTTTTTGTTCCTCAACAGCCCCGATTTTACAAACCCGTACTACGTTTTCGGAGTCGGAGTAACGGGATTAACACTCCTCTTTGCGGCGGTTATGCTTGTTTCTGTGCTACTGAAGCGCCGATAGACTACTACCCTACATCCACCGTTCAGAGTGTCTTGTCGATGTTGTGAGTGAGACAGTCGAGAACGTGTTCACAGCACTATTCCGCCAGCACCGTAAGCGGACGGACATCCAAATCATGGGTTACCGTCCGAATTTTCTGGTCGTCGTACCGAACCGCAGTAACTGCGATTTTGGACGGTGCTGTATCCGGACACACTATCGGGCGAACCTGTAACTCTCTACGGGTTTCAGTAGAGCCGCTGTAGTCTATTCTGGATCTGGATATACCCGGTCCCAGCACTCTTTTG
Source organism: Halogeometricum borinquense DSM 11551 (assembly GCF_000172995.2). GTDB lineage: Archaea > Halobacteriota > Halobacteria > Halobacteriales > Haloferacaceae > Halogeometricum > Halogeometricum borinquense. The sequence continues at coordinate 122,946 of NC_014736.1, read as the reverse complement.
GAACGAGCACTAGGAACGGGTACAGAATTACGGCGTATATCTTCGAACCGGAGGTTGCCCACGGGCTCACCGTCATCACGATGGCAGCGACGACTAACCCGACGATGGAAACGACCGTGCCGACGATGAAGGGTTGATTGGGTGGTTCCAGTTCTATTGTTCGTAGTGACAATCTCAGTTTCTCCACAGCCATGTCCAGATCAGTGAATGGCCCAACGTACCGCTCTGATTCGTCATCACCCCACCCTGTCGTTACGGCGACTGTCCGAGTACCAAGTGACCGGTCTGGAAGGCGGTCGTGAACGACTTCGACATCGCGGAGCGCATCGATGGATGCTGACCACTGTGGCTCGTCGAGACCCCGTTCGGTGGGCGTTCGAGATCGGGAGTGGAGGGCATCGTCTACTATTTCTCGATTAGAAAATGATTCTTAAATACTATTCTAATCGACAAATCCGTCGGATGCACTCCTGCCAATCCTTGATGATCGGAGTGCCGTCAGGTATCGAGCAGCCTCACAACTGCATCGGCATCAGGGAGATATGCGATTTTGCGGCTCTCTCCTCTGTACCGGTCGAGTCTGACTGATCCAAACCATCCGGGGAGGATGGATGATAGAACCCCGTCTGAGATACTCACGCCGGAGATATCCGCGCGAGGGACGGACCACTGTGCTTCGTTGGTTAGTGCGTTGTGTGCAACGACGGCGTCGGGATAGACGCGATAGACGAGGTGTGCGCCCTCAATCCAGCCGACGACGAGCTGTGCAAGAACGCGACCGGCGACGACGGCAGCGCCCCCGACCGCGGCACCGATTACGGGACCGTGTGGTGTCCCGAATAAACTGCCACCAATTAACATTCCCGCCAGTCCGCCGAGGAGAACGAGTAAAAGCGTCGGTCCGAAGATCGAAATCAAGACACCGCCGAACACCGAGACGGCGACTCCCGCACGTCGGTCGGTGTGAAACTCTGCGATTGGTTCACCGTCGGGAACGTCAACTGTCGATGTCTCCCCGACCGTCTCGTCGATGAACATCGTTGTATGGACGAAGCCGGGGTTTCGAATTTCGAGGAAGTCGTAGGCGGCTTTGGACCCGACGAGTACGAGGCCGAGTCCAACCCGGGCGACACCGGCCGCCTCGGCAATCCCGACGATGAATGGCGCGACGAACGCGAGAGCGAACAGCAGCACCAAGGCTGTTCGGGAGATACCGCCGGTCGCCGCAACTGTCTCGTATTTGTGAGACCGGAGCCAGTCCGCCAGCTCGAACAACTGGCTGACGAGAATGGTGAACGCGGCAACGGCGGCTGATGCTGGCGGGACAAACGTCTCGACGACCGGAGAAATGACACCGGTCAACATGAGTCCCCCAAACGGCCAGAAGGCGGCAAGTGGGATCAATGTAAGTAGGATGTACGGAATGTTCTGCGGGTACACCGGAGGTAGCCAGCGCACGGGGTGGAAACCACCGCGGACCTCCGCTAGAAGCTTAAGCGGGAACGGCGCTCTTGACCCAGTTGGTTTGTACCCCTCGGAGGGCGGTAACTCTGCGAACAACGATTGGATAGCCGCTCGAATGACGACGACCCCCACCTCAAACCAGTACAGCAGTAAAAGCAGGTGTGGGTTCCAATCGAACACGAACACGCCCGCAAGTAACACTAGATTCGAGAGGACCATGACGAACAGTGTCCGTCGGTGCTTGAGGCCGGTCATCCAGTGAAAGAAAGACACGACCAGCCACACAAAAACCTATTGACACGACCGCAATCTGCCGATTTTGGCCCTCTGTGCGGTTTACAGTGAGCTGATCACTTTCCCTTCCCGTCTGTTTTCACGGTAGGTCCTCTATGCTCGTGACGAGGCGGTGTTCCGACCTTCGACCTTCGCTAAGTTGAGGACCAAAGCTACAGCTATCGGTGGAAATCTGCGGAACACGACAAACATATGTCTTGCAGCGTGAAGGTGTGCGTATGTCGATGAACCAGACGGAAGACGACGATTCCGGACGGAGTAGTTTGGCGTGGCTCCGGTTCGGGTTCCAAGTGCTATTTGCGGGCGCCGCCGCAGTCTTGTTCATTGGAGTCGGCGCGGCACCTGGTGAATGGGGCCTCATTCTCGGTGTCACGATGGCGGTCTTCTTTGTGTACTGGGTGTTTCGTGAGGAGATTGAACAGCACTTGACCCGTCCGCAGGAGTGGGCAGTATTCGCTTTTTCTGGGGTTACCGTGGTCGTTGCCGCTCTCATCGAGGGCAGCGAACTCACCGATGAGATTCTCCTCGCTCTCGTGGCTCTCATTAGCGTGTCTGGCATATTCGGTTATCGGGCCATGAAGCGTCGATAGTTACCTCAGGCGTTGCTGAGAGTACCATCAGAACAGCAGTTACCGCTGTTCAATCGGACTGGTGCTTAGGAACTTGCGACGTCTGGTGCCGGACGCACGGGATAACTATCACACCCACGCCACCTGTGATAGAACCCCGGTTTCCGCGTTCACCGAATGTATATCACTATCAGATATAAGGCCGAACTTATGATACTGTCTGAAATACGCGCCGCCCGTGAGATGGAGCGACTCTGAAATACCTCTCAGATGTCTCTCAGCCGAGCGTTCCGAACCCTTCGTCTTGCATCAGTTCGGCAACGCGGTCTGGATGTTGATACGCCATGAGGAGGGCGAACTCACGGGCATCCGTTTTTGAGACCTCGTTTGTTCCGAGTTGCTCGGCGAGTTCGCTCCGGAACGCGGCTTCTTGGTCGGCTACCTTGTCCCGGACGTGAATCTCGAGACGGGTATCCCGTTCATCTCCGACGTTACTCCGTCGGACGAAGTACGGATATTTGTCCGCCGGCGAGCTAGCCGTCGATTCCTCCGTTGCTGATTGATTCGATGAGCGTTCTGTATCGGGTACTGATTCCTCTGATTCGGGTTGTGTGGGCTGTTCTGTCGTCGAGTCGGCTTCTTTGGTCTGGGTGTCCGCCGCTTCGGTCGCGGTTTCGTCTTCTTCGTCGTCGCCACCAAAATCAAGGTTTCCGGACCCGGATTTGAAATTGCTCATGCGGTTGTCGTCTCCGTTAGCGCATCCTCTTGCAGGTCGATAACCCGATTCTCGTGTCCCCGAATATCGAGTTCTAGGACTGGCTCAACGTCGGTATCGAACGTTTCAGTTGCGATGAACCAGGCGAGTTCGGATAGCTTCCGTAGCGTTTCGACTTCTCTGTCGCGCACTCTCCGTTGGCCGGGTTCGCTCACCATCTCTCCGTCCTTCTCGAAGGTCTTCCACCGCTCTTCGACCACCTTGAATGCTGAGCCTCTGGCTTCCCACATCGCATCCATGAGGCTTTCTCGGTTGCCGATGGTAACCGGTGTGGAGAAGGCTTCCGTGTTCTCGAACTGCTTTTGGTACTGCTGGTGGGCGTTCGTCTGACCAACGCCGGAAGGTACAACGCAGGAGAGTCCGATCTCTATCTCTAGTTGGTTCTCCATGTTCCCGACGAGTTCATCAAGCCCTTCGAGGCTCAGATTGCCTTTTCCAGCCGGTTTGACGGGGGCAATGAGCGTCCGTAGTGCGAAGATCGCATTGTAAAGTAGGTCTTCTGCTCGCGCGTTTGGATCGATGAGAATCGCGTCGTACTCTTCGTGCAGTTTCTGTTTCTCCCAGAGTAGTTCGTATAGAAGCTCGAACCGGGGATACTCGTCACGATTCATGTTTTTCATTCCGGTCTCGTAGGAGATTTTCTGCTCTAAATTCGAGGTAAAGTCACCGAGCATATCGTGACTCGGAATGATATCGACGCCTTCGTCCGATGTTTCGATCAGATCGTGGAAGTCCCCGTCTGGCATATCAAGAATATGCTTGACCAGATTGTCCGCATCTGGGTCACTCCGGTGTTCGCCGACGTCGAAGAGGCTAGTTAGGTTTCCTTCCTGAGGGTCCAAGTCCAATACAAGTGTGTTTTGGCCCATTCGCTCCAGTGCGACTGCGACGTTGGCCGTCATAGTCGTCTTGAACGTCCCACCTGATTCGGAATAGACTACGGCCGTTATCATACGCTTCGGGATTCTGGTCACTCCCTCATAAATCTGTGTCAGACGTACGTACTGAATTTCTGTTAATGGTGTCTGTTATAGATATCTGTAACAGATTTCTGTAGCACTGGAGTGTAATAGATGTCCCGGTTATTTTGTCAGTATTTCCGTCTCACTCATTTACCACAGAGATCGAGAATTGGTCTCTGTAACAGACTTCTGTTATATCTGTCTGTATTATATTTCCTTGGTAGCAATCGGTTCCATCATACCGGATGAGGATGTTACAAATACTGAGAACAACTATCTGTAACAGATATCTGTAATAATTGCCTGTCATGATGCAGTATTGTGATTAGTTCGGGATTTACTGTCGAAATTCGTGCTATTCTAGAAAATCAATCCTGAGTCTGCCGTGAAAATCTGTATAATTTCTCTGCCGTAGTTATCTGTGATAGTCTTCTGTGATAGATGTCTGTAATAGTCGTCTGTAGCACTGTTACTATTCTCTTGTCCGACTGCTTATCGGGATATTGAGACAGAAATTCATCCTTGAAATTCAGAACAGATGTCTGTAACAGATTTCTGTACTTGATTTTCTGGTCCGGTAGATCAGCATCAGCTCCGTAACAGACGCTCGTAACAGATGTCTATCACAGATAAATGATTTAAATACGACTCGTCACTCACTCGTGAGAAGACACCCTCCCATGCCTTGATCGTCGTGTGTTAGATGGGTGTGGGTTGAGACTGGACTGTGAGCCTCATCGGTTATCTTTCTGTCTCCGATTGTCTTTTCATGTTCCGCATATCGAAGATAAGTCGTTGGAAAAAGTCTGACCGGACCACCCGAGGTGCTAGAGACACGACCCAACTGCGAGCGCCAGGAGACTGAGAGTAGCTTCGACGATAGCGTACCAGTTGCTGACGCGACGATCATGAACGCCGTCCTGAGTACAGGGGCGTCGCTGAGCCACTAACTCGGGGAGTACAAGACCCGCGGCGTGGGATTTCCGACCAAGCCGTCCGAAGACGACAACGTATTTGCTTGATTCCCTTGTCACACCGTATGACTACGGCCACAGTTGGATGTCTCTACTGACCGTATCCTGCTGGAACTGACTATACTGCTTCGTTACCCAATTCTATAAACTACATATCACAATACAAACGACCGGTTGACGTGTTGCAGAGTTTCGGAGGATGGGTTATTTTTGCGCTTTTCTAAGCCTTTTTTGGTTCGGAAAGGCCACATCGGTGTCGCATCAACTACTATCCTCGGTGAGACGCCACCGAATGCGCGGAAACAGCCCAAAATTTGACCACTCGCAGAGTGTCGCCACTCACAATAGGCAGTCCGAGCTGGTGTAGAGCGCTAGTCAGGCGGGACTAGTGCCGAGCAAACCAACTCGACACACTCTCCAGCAGTCAGAACTGGTGCATAATCCATCTCACCGCCGACACTAATCTTCAACAGGAAATCAGTGAGCCGCCAGATATTGTGCAATAGCACGCGAACACCAAGTAGAACAGTCGGACGCGATAATCCCTGGACGAGGTTTTCGCTAAGAAGTCGTTCTTGATGCTCTTGTACTCGCTCTCGATCTGCCAGCGACGGCTGTAGCGGCGGCAGAACGTCTTAGCTTCCTTGGGGCCGACTGAGAGATTCGTCGCGAAGACCGCTGTTCCCTCTCCTTTGGTCGAGGGAACGTACAGAAACTGCATCGCGTGCGAAGATTCAGATAGAGAATTTTGATCAACTGGTGGGTGATATTTCACTAGATGGTCTACTTTTCAACGCTTAATATTATTGTATTATGTATCGGACTGAAGGATGTGTTCGGTTCCCCGAACACAAGATAGAGCCATGACGAGAAAGCGTTCCAACCAGCAAAGCCAGCAGTCGAAGAGTAGCCGAAGAAGCATCTGAAGGTCAGTGGTCTCACGCTTGCATCCATCACCGGCGTCGGTGTCGCGAGCACGGGCTCAGCCCTAGCCGATAACGGTGTCGACACTGATTTCAACCCTGATGACCGCGATGCAGTCGTCGGGTTCATCAAGGACATCTACGATCTCTCTGAGGAAGAGCAGAACGAGTACGCCAAAGACCTCTCCAAGGAACAGAAAGAGGCGATCTGTGACGTCTACATGAATGCTGATCTGGAGATCTCCACGCACTCCGAACCTGTGGATCTCCAACCCGCGGACAGCTACACGACCGCGACCGAAACCACTGTAGCTACCGGGATGGTTGCAGGGGAGAAGGTCTACACTCACGAACAGATCCTCACCTGGGAATACAATGGCACCGACTACAAAAACCCCTCTCAGAAACTAGAAAAATCGCTTCCCGGTCCCTTCGCGACGTTCGAAGGGAAGACGGAGGACGACATCGACGAGAATGCCTCGTCGTTCATCGCAACTCTGTCCGCCGAGTACGCTGCTGAGATCGCCGGATTCGAACGTGAGGGTGAAGCCACGATCGTCACGGAAGGGAAAGACACGGGTGAACACGAAGTCCACGAGAACGACGCCCCTACCAGCTGAGCGTATTGGAATACAGTATCCCGTTTCTTTTTTGCTGCATGAAGTCGAGTCGGCTCCCTGATAGCATCTGTTATCGGCAGTCCATTAGATGGCAAGTTTTTCACACGAGATCTGCGTAGCGGGAATATGGCCTTCCAAACGAAGATCCCATACTTGATTGGCGGTCTCGGCACCCTCCAGAAGGTATCCCGATGACCGTGATTCAGACAACTGAAGTTTCGAAACGCTACGGCGGCGAATCAGCCGTCGTGGACCTCGACCTCACAGTCGAAGACGGCGTCGTGTACGGCTTTCTCGGGCCAAATGGTGCAGGGAAGTCTACGACCATCGACATGCTAATGAACTATACACGCCCGTCGGCGGGCAGTATTACCGTACTCGGGTTGGACGCTCAAGAGGATGCCAGTGAGATTCACGCCCGCACTGGTATCTTACCCGACCAATTTGGCGTCTACAGTACCCTCACCGGCCGCGAGCACGTTAGATACGTCCTCGACGCCAACGACGCAACTGGAAACCCCGAAGCGGTCCTCGACCGTGTCGGCCTCGGAGACGCGATCGACCAGCGTGCCGGCGGCTACTCGAAGGGAATGCAGCAACGGCTGGGGCTTGCGATGGCGATTGCTGGCGAGCCGGAGCTTCTCATCCTTGACGAACCGTTCTCCGGCCTTGACCCGTACGGCGTCCGTCTCGTAAGAGACGTCGTCGAAGCTGAACGTGACCGGGGTGCGACCGTCTTCTTCTCCAGCCACGTTCTCGACCAAGTCGAACGAGTCTGTGATCAGGTTGGGTTGCTCGCCAACGGCCACCTGATTGCCGAAGGAACGCCAACGGAACTCCGCGACATAGCGGGCGTACAAACCCGCCTTTGCATCGAAACGGCCGACGAGGACCTGGCGGTAGAAGGTATCCGTGATTTCGACGGCGTTGAGGACGCCACCTACGACGCCGGTGAGATAGTGGTTACATGTCCACGGACCGCCTGTTACCAAGTGCTACGGAGGCTGGAAGGAGCTGGGGTGAGCATTCGATCGTTCGATGTCGAGCAAGGAACAATCGAGGACGCTTTCGTCGAGTTGGCTGACGCTTGAGCAGACTAATCGATGGTTCGAGTACGGTAGAGAGCGAGGGCGATCGCAAACGGAACGAACATCCATAGGATTAACCCGACGAGGGCGGCAGATGGATGAAGGTACCAGACGGGCACGTCGGAGCTGTAGTGTAACCGTACGACTACCGAATTCGAGAACTGGTTTGGCTGAAGGTTACTGATGACGCCGGTGGCGGTGGCTGCGGAATTTGGAACGCCGATGATCGCATTCGTCACGACGTTCGAAAGTTGTAGCGGTGGGAACCAGCGAATGACCAAGTAGAATGGATTACTTGGTGGAGTAAACCCGGAGACGTTCGTGCCCGAGACTACCCAATAGATTATGTTCGAGATTTGGAGCCACATGATTTGAACGGCAGCGAAGACGAGAACTGCGAATCCGGCGACCGCTTGGCTCCGCAGAATCGTCGACAACGAGACGCCAATCCCAGCAATCACGACGACGAACAGAACGGTGTACGAGAGGAAGACAGCAAGCATGCTAAGGGGAACAATACCATGTTGTGGAACGGCGACGAGGCAGGTGAGGACGACCGCAAGGACGATCGGAACAGCGAATGCGGCTGCGCGACCAAGGGTGAAGCCAACGAGGGTTTCCGTGCGTGAAACTGCAGTTCCGGCAGTGAAGCGAATCGCACCCGTGTCCCGCTCGTGAATTACGGACCGGAACGTCCCGAAGAGTACACCAATCCCACCGATGAACCTGAGCGGTTGCTGAAGGGCGGCTAGCGGGACACGTGAGCCAAGTGCTTGCTGGATGTACGAGGCTGGTGAGAGACTGAGGATGGCAGCGACGAACACAAGCCCGCCAACCGCCCAGACGAGCGGAGTACGAGCAAGCTGGTGGAATTCACGGCGGGCGAGCGGCTGCCACGAGCCAGGCAGCGAATCAATGATGTTACTTCGTCCGGGTAACCAGTCGAATTGTCGCTCGCTGAGCGGAGGCAGCGAAGGCACGACGTCGATGAGTCGGCGGAGTATCTCGGGTTGACTACGCGGGGCGAGGTCGCTGCGCTGGAATATCGTGATGCCGGTAACGAGTGTGAGCGCCGGCCACGCTAGCAGGAACACCCACGCCCACCACGGGGAAAGCGGCGGGGGCGTCGGTGCGAACTCGCCGGTTTGACGCATCGCGTCGGCAACCTGTGTGACGGTGCTGTCGGGGCCAATGGGTACGCCGAACAGCCAGTTCACGAGAACCTGGAAGGCGCTTACGGGCGAGAGCCAGCCTGCTACCGCGAACGCATCTGGGTACGCGAGTTCGGTTCCGGGAGTGGTACCGGTCGTGAGTTGCCACACGAATGAGAGCGTGACGTCGTTCCAGAGTGTGAAGCCGATGGTCGCGATACTCCCGAGGATGATAGCGCGAGTCGTAGACGAGCTGGCGGCCGAGATACCGACGATCAATCCTGTCCAAGCAAATACGTACGCTGCCGAGAGCGTGAGAAATCCGAGAAGTAACAGTGGGGAGAATTGGCCGTACTGGAGGGTGTCGTATCCGACGACGAGTATGGTGGCGGCCAGGATTGGAACGAGAAGTGCGGTGGCGCGTCCGAGCACCATTCCTAGAACAAGGCCGGGACGGGTTGTTTCGGTGCCGAGAAGTATTCGAGCGGTCCCGGATTCGCGTTCTCGAATGATAGACCGGAAACTGATGGCGGCAGCAGCGAATGGGACGATTATCACGGTCGGGGGCTGTGCATGTATCAGCGAGATCGCGTTGCCGATGATTCGAGTGGCTTCTGGGTCCGGTTTGACTGATGCTCGACTGAGGACGATGAAACACAGTGCGACGATCCACGGAATCTTTCCGCGAAGATACCGTCGGCATTCAGTTCGTGCGATTGTGGTGGAGGCCATGCTTGGGTATTTATTTCGAATATGTCTAATTGGACTTGGCTAATCTGTGCCGCTCAAGCGGAGAGCAGTCGGTGATGGTTAATATATTTAGGATCAGTCCAAGGGTACAAAAGTTATTGTGTTTAGTTAGATGATAGGTTTGGAAATCCTGTGTTGATTGTTTTGTACCGGTTGTACGTGTGTGATAGCTGCGGAATGGTAGCAAACGCTGATGTGAACGGTGCTGAGAACATTCGACAGAAAGTATCTCCGAGTCCCGTTACGGATGGCGATGATAGGAGTAACAGCGGTTGGTATAGTCATCGACGCACCTGTTTGATTTAGAGAGTGATTGCTTCACACCACGAGAACAGGCTACGCTGTAAACCACAATATCCCCACATTGGGGAATTCCCGCCCTTCGGGGTGGGAGGACGTTAACTAAGCTGCATCAGTTATTTGTTTTCTAAGTAAGTGTTTATTGTATTAAGAACATCAATCCGACCGGCACCGAATCCGTTGGTCTCGTTACCGCTAGATTTGACTGCGCCGGCTCTGTTGAAATCCTATTCTTCATACACAATGTAGAATGAAACAGTCGGTAGATGGGAACTGCGTAGTTACCGTTCATCTCTCCGTCAAGAGGTGTGGACAATCATCACCGAAAGTACTTGTATAGACGGAAAAACATGTTTCTATGCTTGCATTCGGTATTGGAACCCCGATATTCCTCGTAGTACAAGCTCTCATTTCGTGGTTCGTCTATTCTGAGGCGAAAAAGTATGGCTCGCGCTCCCCGGTAGTCGTAGGAGCATCTGTATTCGTTCTAGGAGTGGGGCTTGCGTTCGTTTTTAGTACTGTCATCGAGTTAGTCGTAGTCGAACTTCTCGTCATCCTAATCTATCTTCTCGGGGTACACGCTGCAAAACGGCGTTCTGCATCCGCTTGAGCTGTTCTATGATACTTTCATCCTGCATTGACTGGTCAGAGTGATCGGTCGATATTATGAACGAGACAGGCGATGGTGAGTTCACGGAATTGTTTCCACCAGCGTCGTGACCGGACGAACGCACCGTACTTTCGCTTGAGTGTTGAGTTGACAGTCTCGGATTGACTCCGCTGTCCGAAGAGATCAGCGTCTAAGCGTGCGTTCCATGCCTTGTGGAGCGATGTGAACTCACGATGCTTGATCAGTGGACGAATCTCGTGTTGACGGACAAGCCGTCTGATTTTCTGGTCGTCGTATCCTTTGTCACCGAGAAGGATGTCAATTTGCTCGGGATTGCGTTTGATCAAGGACGGCGCAATCTGGTATCGTGTTTTCGTGTCGTCGTCACGTGTAGATCGAAGACTGCGTTTAGCTTCGTATCGACCAGTAGCGTCACTTTGAGCTGCTGAATCGTGAGTTCGGTTCGTTTTGTGTAGTGTTGTGAGACGTGACTGCGGTCGAAGCCCGAAGCGTCGATCCCCGTAACTCCGTTGGTCGGGAGTAGTGAAACAGAGAGATTGAGAACCACTCTCCAGACGGCCATATCGAGTCTACCGAACGCTTTGCACAGCGTGGATGGTGCAGGAAGTTCGGTGAGGTTGATCGCGCTCCGAATACGGAGCATCTCAATGAGTTCGTCGAGAAGTGTTCGATACGTTGTGTCTTTCCGAACTTTGAGACACAGGAGAACGATGTGTTGATGGAGAGTGTAACGTTGTTTCGAGAACTTTGAGAAGTATCGAGCTACGGCACGTTGCGCTAACTGAAATGCTTCTTCGACAAACCGGAGCAACCGAGACTTTGGGAGAGTCTGCATCTACTCAAACTACCGACTGGAAATGTAGCTTACTAAGGATTTCAACAGAGCCACTGCGCCCTTTTTGATCAATTGTTTAATTGACCGGTGATGGAGTTCAGAATCAAGTTCGCGAAGCAAACATACAATCCCTGTAACTTGTGGTGCTGCTACTGATGTCCCAGAACTGCGAGAATACTGATCCTCGAAAAGTCTGTCTGGGGCTAGTGAGAGGATTTGATTGCCGGGAGCAGCAACAGTTACAGTACTGTTTCCAAAGTTGGACTGTTCGGTAAGTTCATCCGATCTGTTGGATGCTGCAACGCTTATCGTTTCTGGATTACTGGTAGGAAGGATATATCCGGAGAAATCGTTTGATTCCATCGTTGCCCATTGCAGCGACGACGGTTGTTCCATTCTCGATTGCATGTACAATGATTCGATTGAGTGCAGCATACACCCGTCGCCGTGATATACTTCCTGGATCTGGATCTCCTACTGTTAAACTAACATTCACAACATCAACACCGATATCAATGGCGTAATCAATCGCGACCAAAAGATCAGCAAACGTGCTAGTCAAACTAAGAATATCACCTACTAGTTCGTCGAAAAAGAACGGTCTAAGCGAAATGATCTTAGCATCGGGAGCGACGCCAACGATTCCTGTTTCGTTTTGCGATGCAGCGACAATACCGGCGACTTGAGTGCTGTGTCCCTCTATATCAGTCGCAACGAAACGCTCTACCGGCTCTAGCTCGGTAGGAACATTGATCTTCTCAGTCCCAGTAAGAACGGTACTGTTGCGGAACAGCCGACTCTGCTTTTGATCGAGTTGAGATTCGAGATCTGGATGCGTATGATCAATCCCTGTATCGACCACTGCAACTATGATTCCGCTACCGGTCGTAATATCGTGCGCTTCGAACGCACGAGTTCCTTTCATCGCATACTGCTGGTTAGTCAGTGAGTCGGTAGTAGCATCACCTATGCTTTTGTCTGCCTGTAGTTCAGATGTTTCAATAGTGTAAGTCTGGTTTGACAATGCGCTATTTACAGCAGGAATCGATTCCAACTCGCCCTCCATATCCTCCGGTCCCTGAATGATAAAAATAGAACCGGCAGCAAGTTCATGCAACACTTCGTAATTAGCACTCTCAAGTCGATCACGGAGACCAGGCTCACCCGCAAGGACGATATATTGCTTGACACCAGATGGGGCATTGGTCGCTGTGTTCGTTCCGACTATACCGGTTCTATACCCATCGTTGTAGCTGTTCGAAGAACTGCTCGCCGGCTGATTCTGAGGCTGTTTTCGTTCATATAATACAATATTATACCCTGGCAAATAAATCTATTAATTGTCAGTGTGATCTGCTACAGGTCCGCCGTCGGTAGGTATAGACTCGTGGTCGGAAGTGATCAAATAGAATCTGGATTGAATTAAGTTCTATTCTGGTTCCAACGGAGTGATGTAGATGCCGGTTGACCAGCCGATTATCATCATCCAAAACTTGATGACCACCAGTACAAATTCGGAAGATGATTCTGATGCGTGACTTATTTGCAGCATTGATAAGGAAGAATCAGCCGCTCAGTAGCGCGTGCGAAGGTCCACACCGCGTATCCTTTGCCTGCGGTCAGGTCTTGTTTCCAGCGCGTTCCCCCAGTCAGTGCGTCAACCGCATACAGGTCACCCCTCGCCAATTGACACGGGTTACATTGAATTAGTCAGCAAATTATGGTTAGCTTGATGTCACGAAAGGAGACATCCAGCCGATGTGTCGATCGCCGATCAGTCCTCCGCAGTATTGGTGCTGCGTCCTCCCTAACCATGTTTGGGATCTCTTCTGCGGCAGCACAGAATGACAAAGGGAAGAAAAAAGAAAATGAGAACGGTGAGAAAGTCCTCAACAAGATCGAGTTAGATACGAGTGACAAGGACAACTTGGAACAGGCTTCGGTCGTATTTGTTCAGGCTGGAGACGTCGTGAAGTCCCGGGCACATATCGATCTGGCTTACGACGTGCCTGAACCCGATTCGGATTCTTCGGATAACCCGGCTGGAGTACGGTATTCATTGTCGCTTGACCCCGATGCAGCTGAGAAGGCTGTCAGTGCTTCCGATACCAGCGAGGGTGTTGACACGCTTGACAAAGATAACTTCTCAATCGAAGAAAAGAGCGTCGCGGATGTCCAAATTGGCGGCGAAGGGATCAATACTCAGGGTCTATCGGACCCGGATTACGGCGACAATTGGGACGGAGGTGCCTGGGTTGAGACAAACTCCAGTGAATGTGGAACCCTAGTTCGGTCAACTAGCGTCTGGAACAACGATTGGAATTCGGATCACTACGAGTTCGGGGATCACTCGTTAGTCACGAACACCGTGGACGGGGCCGCCTGTGACGGTGAATCCTTCGGAGACCGGTTCCCTTGCCCCGACGAAGTTATTGACTGCAGTGTTCCTGATTCTTTCAACACCACTTGGCACACCGAGGATTACGATTACTCGAAGTCTGGTGGGGAACTGCATCAGACGGCGTCGTTCTGGAACAAGGACTTCCCGGTCATTCCCAAAACGAACGCGGATCACGAAGCCGATGTGTTTTGGAAAGACGACACAACGGTGAAAATCAGCGGTTCAGCTGACCACTATGGAGCTTTCAACGAAGCGATCAGATACCTGCTCAAGTGGGATGTAGGTACCAAATTCTGGTAACCTGAATAATCACCGGTTTATCGGAGAAACGGTGTTTCCTGGCTGAGACACTAGCCGGGAATCCGATTTTACTTGTCTTGGTGAAAAAATAATATCGAGTAATTCTCAAGAGATTGCGCTACGGAATCACCACAATCTCTGACAAATATTTGTAACCATAACTGATATACTGGTAACATGTGAATGCATTTTCATGCACGCTGAGCATACCAGTAACACTCCCCCGAGAGCTTTACCGTTTCGGCGACGGCTATTTGCTCTCATCCGAGTCGAGGGTGCGTTGCTCGCTCGTTCTTTGCTGAGTTGGATCATCGCACTTTGCGTTGTTGGCGTTATGGTCCTTGCAGTTGTGTCGTCAGTCACTGCAGAGACATCATCCAAGGTTTTCTTACCGGTTCTCGTGCTTGACTCAGGGCACACCGTAGCGAGTCGCTTCTGGTTTCAGGTAGTAGACCTCGCTTCTCTCGTGCTCCCGTTTCTAGCGTTTTTGTTCGGGTATGGAGTACTCATCGACGACCGCGAACGAGGAAACCTCTCGTGTCTCGGGTCGCTTCCGGTGACTCGTCGTGATATCTATCTCAGCAAGGTGATTACACGAATAGCCGCCTTTGCTTCCATGATCTGTATCGGGGTTGCCGTCGGTGGAATTGGACTGCTGCTAACGGGATCGAAGTTTGGTGCCGGCTCTTTCCTCGTTGCGGGCACGCTCACTATCGGATACGGGATCGCACTACTCTCCCCAGCAATTGCCCTCTCTGCCCTTGTTTCGACGCGGAATCAGGGACTTATCGGAGTCATTGGAGGAGGTTTTGCGTTACTCTTCACCCCCGTTTTACTCTTGTCGCAGAAGTCTTGGCTCATTATCGTTCACCCTTTGCAGGCGTACTCGCGTTTCTTGATCTCGCTATTTGACGGTATGTACTCACCACTCGCATTTTTGCCACCACAACTGCTCTCACTTCCTTTGGCTGCCGTTGTCGTTCTGGGTTGGATTATCCTTCCAACCGCCGTCGGCTTCCTCCAGTTTCGGAACGAGGTGTTCGAATGATGTCTGACAACACTAGTAGAGAATGGGTATTAATTGGCGAGACAGCGATACGCAAGCGGACAATGAGTGCCTTGGCGCGCTTGGAGGGCCGTCGTCTGTTCAAATCGAAATCAGTGCTCGTCCTGTTTGCGTTTTTGATGTTCTCATCTTGGCGTATCGGGACGGACGTGGACGTTTTGGATGGGACTGCAGCTACGAGGAGCTCATACTATATGATTCTCACCAAACCCGAGACGGTTGATGCCGTCTACGCTATCTTCGGGTTTGTTGACACCACTTGGCACTTTCACTCGTTCGTATTTCTCATTCCGATAGTCGGGTTGCTGCTCGGCTACGCGACGATTGTTAATCTCCGAACGAAGGGACAGATACGGACGATGTTATCGCTGCCCTGTTCGCGTCAGGAAATTCTACTCGGGATGTCTCTCGGTCGAATCGCCGTTTTCGTGTTGGCGTTAGTTGTGGCGTTGGCCGTCGGCTGGATTGGAATCACAAATAACTTCGAGACTGCATCGGTCTGGAGCTATCTCGCGTTTTCAGCTTCGACGGTAGCCTACGGACTCGCGTGGCTGAGTATCGGGATTGCGCTCTCTGTTTCGTTCTCTACGGCTCGGCGAGTATCGATGGTCGTTACTTTTGTGATTGTCAACGTTTTCGTCGGTTTGCAATCGTATATTCTCGGTCTCGTCGGAGTATTCCCATCGGGGATGATTTTAGATCCCACTCAAGCGTATCTCGTCCTCGTTGCTGCGCCCCACGAAGAAATGATCCCGAAATTATATCAGATCGCTGTTGGACAAGTCGATAGCTTTGGACAGGGCTTTATGTCAACCGGGATGGTATCGCTGGACCCGCCAGTGTACTTCTCGTGGCCAATTGCTGGTTTGGTGCTTTTGCTCTGGATTGTGTGTCCACTACTATACGCTTGGAAGCGAATCGAAGGGATGGAGGTTGATCAATAACCATGACTGAGACAACGCCGACGACAGATAGCGCTGCGATTAGGCTCACAGACGTGACCAGAACGTTCGGAGATGTTACCGCAGTGAACGAGTTAGACATGCGCGTTTCCCGTGGTGAGATATACGGATTTCTCGGGCCGAATGGAGCGGGAAAGACGACTACGATTGGGATGTTGGTGAACTTCCTCAGGCCCTCCAGCGGACGGGTTCGAGTGTTTGGTCATGACCCTCAGACGGACGAACTCACAATCAAGAACCGAACAGGAATCCTCTCAGAAGGATTCACGCCATATCCGAAGTTATCCGGACTGCGCCACGTGGAGTTGGCCTGCCAGCTCCATAATGAAGACGAGCCCCTCGGTTATCTTGAACGGGTTGGACTTGCCGATGACGCCGAGCAGAAGGCTGGAGGATACTCACGTGGTATGACTCGACGACTTGGACTTGCGATGGCACTAGTTGGAGACCCGGATTTGCTCATCCTCGATGAGCCGATTGCGGGCCTTGATCCGTTGGGTGCCGCCCGGGTCAAAGAGATAATTGAGGAGGAGAACACGAAGGGAGCGACAGTCTTTTTCTCCTCGCATCAACTGGGGCACGTGCAAGCGGTTTGCGACCGGGTCGAAATCATAAAAGACGGGAGCTTGGTTAGGGAAGCGCAGATGGAAGAGCTTCTCGGACAGGCGAACGAGGGTCCAACAATAAGGATAAACGTTAATTCGACGCCTGAGCGTGTCCCAGAGACGGTTGAGATGATCGACGGTGTTACGGACGCTTGGATCAGTGAGTCAGATATCTGTGTCAAATGCTCTCGGACTGACGTTCGTTCTGACGTCGTAATCGCGCTGTCTGAGGCCGGCATAGAGGTAGTGGACTTCGAGACGGAGACCCAGTCTCTCGAAGATGTCTTTACTGCAGTCATGGACTGATGAGTCACACAATGATTCCAGATCTCTCCACTAATGCGGCTTTCGCTCAGAGTTTGACCTTTTCCTTGCATCTCGCCCTCTGACGACTCATCCCCACCCGCTGACCTGTTCTCCGCAATATGAGCAATCCAGATGTCGTATCGATCCGGCTATTTGTTTCAGTATAACTGAAATTTTGAAAGCCAGGTGTAAAATTACAGTATTACAAAAGTAGGACCGTAATGCATGATCGATACTTGTCCAGGAACAGTGAAAAAACGACTGGCTCTGAGGGGGTCGAGCGTAGCGTAGTCGGGACCATTTCCTGTTCAGACTTCTATTGGAACGATACTCACCGCTGGAAGCAGTCGGGGGTTCTCTATCGGGGTCAACAGAGCATTGTACTGCAGAACGCCGCTCACATTTCAAGTATTTTACTAGTCAGGCTAGAATGAATGGCTGTTATTCATCCGTCTCAGTATACAAGATATGATAATCGGACTACGATAGGACAGCGGTTGCTGATATTCCGGTATTATTTGTTCCGCTAGTTTGCTGGCGGACTTCGAAGCTCCGTGAACAACGTCTAGGTGGTGGCTGTACTCAGTTGTTTTCGCCGTCTTCCGTCTGTGTCATCTATTCAGAATAACGAGTTTAATATCAAAGGAATATCATAATATCTGAACATACTTTCGTGCAATTGCCGGAGTATGTTGGACTTGAGATACTGTCGCCGACGTTGAAACCGACGAACAAGGCGATTTCACGACTAACTCAAAAATCGAAGCGAGCGGTGCACACGTGGGTTGTCGCCGCCGATCAAATAAAATGTCTGTCAGGTAAAGTCGCGCCTCGTGTGACCTTTCACGGCACGCGATCGGTGTCCGAGTTCTCAGAGTACCACGATTGGATATCAGTGTGGGAGATCATCGGGGATGGGGCCATCTCTTTGCTCAACTCGAAAAGTGCGTCATTGCTATATCGAATAAATTTCACTTCTTCGTCATAGTAAGGATATTGAGATAGTTCGACCACCATGTTAGTCTCCCCGAATACGAACTCAGTTACAGAGTGTTGGTGACGACACCGAAGTTCTATCAGCAATTGGCTTTTGACTCACTCAGCAAACTGTCGACAGCCGTGACCGAGAATCCGGTCTGATTCTCAATCTAAAAAATGAGAGCTACTTGTAATTACTGTCGAGACATTTCACTCGTCCAAAGTGATCTTGACACTTGCATCGACTTCGTCTTCTGACAGTGGTTGCTTCCATCGAAATCACCAGAAGGTAGTCGATGCACCATCGGTCTGATTTCGCTCACGCTGCGCATCAGCTTCATCATCAGTCGCAGCCCCAGCGTCGCTGAACAGAGGTCCTGTTGGACGTTGGACAGCCCTTTGTTGTTCTGTTTGGCGCGTTTTTCGTTGCCTTGCACCTGTTCGAGTTCGACAACCCGCTTTGGGAGTTCGTCACCCGACAGCGTTTCGCGTGTCGCTTCACTCTCCGGGCGTCTGCCAGTCTTCTTTGGTAGCCCGTTGAGTTCCGTGGTATCTTGCCGGGCGGCTTCTTCAGTCCGCACTCTAAGCGTTGGTCGGCCCAATCACCAACTCATCTTGAGGAGGCATCGACACCTCACTACCCGTTTGCTGGCGCACGTGCGCTAACTCGCGAATCCAGGGATTTTGATTCGGTTTTATAGGTACCAGCAGAATCACTCTCGTTGTCGTCGGCTGGGATGTGTTGTTGCGCTCTCGACGCATATTGGTTCTACCTGGGAGTTCGCTGTAGAAAACGGACTGACCTTCTTGAAGGTTATACTGGGGAGCTGTATCCAGGGATGTTGGCCTCGTAGTCCCAGTAGTCGGGGTAAAAGTCGAAGTCGCGGTACTTCGCGGAGTACTTGAATTTCCCGTGGCCTAAGAGCCGATACTGGGCTGGCGGTTCGACACCCATACTGATGAAGCAATCCCGAATCTGGCAGATCAGATTGTGACCCACGTGGTACCGGAACTGCTCACGAGTGTATCCCATCGGGAGCGTCTCGATGCGAGCGTCTGGCTCACGACTGACCGGGTCCTCGCCCTCGATGGTCTTGTATCCCTCTGGCGTACTGTACATCGTGTCGAGTCCCGACACGTCCGCGATTGACAGATCTGCTTCGGGGATGGATGGTTCCTCGGACGCATCTTCATCCTCGTCTGTCCCTCCGCCGACCAACGAGCGAGCCTTTGCCACTAGACCGTCCCCGGTCTCTTGGAGGAATTCCTGAAGGTTCTCCTCCCCGAAAACCTCGGTTGCCGGTTGTGTGAGTTGGTCCTGCATAGCGTCGAGACTCTCTTCGAGGTAGACGTTCTGTTTGTAGACGATGAATTCTTCAGAATACACCTCCTGCGGGAGGTCCAATACGGGAGCCACGTCCGCTCGCTCGTGACTCGCCATCTGCTCGTACAGCATCCCGAAGTACTGGTCGAACTGCTGATCGTCCAGTCCGATAAGGGCTAGCAAGACTGCCGCAATCCGGTCGGGGTTGTCCGGGTTTGGAACCGTGTCGTATCCTTTCTCGCGGTAGACGTGATAGCGGGCGAACCGGCGGGCTTGGGCAACGCTTTCGTCCTCTTCGTTTGTGCGCTCCTTCGGGTTATCTGGATAGCCCTTCTGATGATGATAAACTATCTCTCCATCAAAGAGCATCTCGATTTTATGCTCGAAACCATTTTTATCAATAACTCTCACGCCGATACCATCATCTGTAATTCCCTCAATCTCTCCTTTCATATCTTAGAAAATACCAAGAACACTGTCATCTTCTTCGTCTGTCTGATCTTCCTCGCGCCGTTCGTCTTCGTCGGTTTTGTCTCCGAAGAAGCGCTCTTTGATTTGCTCGAATAGTTTTTTGGAACCAATGCCTGCCGCGCTGACAGTGAATGCCATCATAGTGGCTGCACTCGCAGTGGCTGCCATTTCCGGATGCGCGGCCATCGCGTCACCAATCGGTCCCAGCGTGTCAAGGACAGCATTCCCGTTTTCGATTCCTTGTTGTATAGTGTCGGTTGTCGCTGCCCGACCTAGGGCTGTTATCCCAGTGCCGATACCTCCACCGATGACTCCCGCTACTGTCTCTCCGATCCCACTGTCTACCTCGCTTTTGAGATCGCTCAGTTTCTCGTTGGTAGTGCCAAGCTGTTCGGCATGGTTCTCCAGCGTTTTCGTGTTCTCCTCAATTTTCGTATTGAGCTCCTCTTGAACGTTGGATAGGCCTTCGTTGTTCTGCTTAGCGCGTTTTTCGTTGGCCTGAACCTGCTGTTCGAGTTCGGCAACTCGCTTTGAGAGTTCGTCGGCCGACAGCGTTTCGTGTGCTGACTCGCTCGTCCCGGGCGTCTGCCAGTCCTCTTTGGTAGCCCGCCGAGTTCCGTGATATCCGCTTGCCGCCCGCTGGATGTGAACGTCCATTCCCATCCGACTAAGCACGACCGGTCCGTCCGACATGACCTGCTGAGCGGTTTCTTCGGCTTCCCGTTCTAAGCGCGGATCGGGATCGATTTCTAACGAACCCTCTTGGGGAAGCATCGACACCGCGCCACCAGTTTGTTGGCGGACGTGTGCGAGTTCGTGGGTCAATAGATGCCCTCCTAATCATCTCTGCGACGTTGCTTCATCGTTTCGTGTTCAAGAGTATCCGATGTAACTGAGGGGAGAGTTCAAGTTATATCGGGGCTGGACGGATGTAGCCCGGAATGGTCGCCCCGGGATTGTGGTATTCGGGATAGAAGTCGAACGCGTGGTATTTGCCGGTGTACTTGTCCTTACCGGGGCCGAGAACCCGATACTGTGCTGGTGGTTCGACACCCATGCCGATGAAGCAATCTCTGATTTGGCAGATGAGGTTGTATCCGATGTAGAACCGGAAGGCCTCAAAGTCGAAATTCGAGGGGTATAACTCCAGACGAGCGTCAGGCCCGCGCTCGAAGGGGTCATCACTCTTGATGGTCTGTTCCTTCCCGTCCACGAGATGTACCGTGTCGATTCCGGAGATTCCGTCGATAGTGAGGCCCCCGTAGTTGCCGTTCGGGCCGCCGAACAACGACGCTGCTCTTGAGAAGAAATCACCGCTATCCGCTTGGAGTACTTCCGTAATCTGCTCTTGGCCGATACTCTCGACCAGTTGTTCGCTCACTGTACTTTTCATTTCCTCCAAGCTCTCTTCGAGGTAGATATTCTGCTTGTAGCAGGGTTCTCCTCCGTGGTAGACCGAATCTGGAAGGTCCAGTGACGGCTCCACGTCCGGACGCTCATGGCTCATGACCTGCTTGTACAGTGGTTTGAAGCGGTTCTCGAACTCCTCGTCGTCGAGGTCTATAATGGCCAGCAAGACCGCAGCGATTCGGTCTGGATTCTCGTCTGTGGGGATGGTATCGTATCCTTTCTCGCGGTAGACGTGATAGCGGGCGAACCGGCGGACTTGCGAGAAGGTTTCATCTTCCTTATCACTTCGTTCAGAGGGGTTGTCTGGGATAACATTATCTGCATGGTGGAATATATCTCCTTCAGAGTTTACTCCGATTTCATGCTCGTTGCCACTATTATCCTCCACGAACAGTGCCACCCCTTTTTCGTCTTCGCCGATTATATTTCCATTCATTGATAATTTAGTTTAGTCCTGAGAACCAACCACTGTCCTCCTCTCTTTCTTCTTCCTCACGCTCGGATTCGTCTTTGCGACTGAATTTGCTCTTCACGTGGCCGAAGGCACTCTTAACGCCATCGCCGATGCGGTCAAATATTCCGGAGCCATCGACAGCCTGCTGCGCCCCGTAGAGGCCTCCGCTTGCGACTGCGGTCAGTCCAACCGCAGCCGTCACTTCGGGATGGTGAGCCATTATTTCACCAGCGTGGGGGATCATCTTCGATAGCGTTTCACCCCCCTCAATGGTTTGAGCGAGGTCTGATTCGAGAGCGGCCCGAGTCCCAGCGACTGCGGCACTCGATCCCACGGCTGCCATGCCACCTGCCACTTTCTCCGACCATCCCGAATTCACCTTTTCCTTGAGCTCCGAAACTTCCTCTTTGAGTTCTCGAATTCCTGCGTAGTTGTTCTCGACGCTTACCTCTGCGGGCGTCCGCTGAACGTGCACGTCGGAGTGCTCCATGCGATGCACGCCAATCTTTCCGCCTTGCATCACGCGCTGGGCGGTTTCTTCGGCTTCCCGCTCTAAGCGTGGGTCAGGATCAATTTCTAACGAACCCTCTTGGGGGAGCATCGACACCGCGCCACCGGTTTGTTGGCGCACGTGCGCTAACTCGTGGGCGAGAATATGCTGGCCTTCCGCCGAACTCGGATCGTATTCGCCGTGGTTGAACGCGATGTGATTGCCGACGGTAAACGCGCGGGCGTTGATGTCTTCACACGCTTTCGCGGCCGATGGACCCGTGTGGACGCGTACATCGCCCAGATTGTCGCCCATCCGATCTTCCATCGCGCGCTGGATGCTCGTGTCGAGTTGCTGGCCGGGCGAGGAAATCACGTCTCGCACTGAGTCGGGCACGTTCGCGTCACCAGCCTTGCTTGCTTCGTGATGCGCGCCGCGACTGCGTTGGACGGATTTAGCGTTCCGGCGTTCGATGTCTTTCGGGACTTCCGCGGGCCGTTCTTTCTGGCGCTGGCGGAACGCGCGCATGTCGCGTGGCTTGCCCATCGTATCGACGGTCATGCCTTCGTCGGCCCACTGCCGAACTTGATCTGCGCCGTGTTTCTTGGCTAGTCGCTGAATCTTCGTATCCAGCCCGTCCATGTAGATCTCTACCCCGAAGCGAGATTCACACTCTTGGGGTGTTAGCGAACCACCACCACGACTCTGATTTCGATTCGAGCCTCCCGTCAGCTCTTGAATAGACGGAACGGACGAGGACTCTTTGCTCGGAGTCGTCCGCTCGTTCGCAGACCGAAATCTCATTCTTACTGCAAACTTGATAGCCATCCTATATAACTGTTTGTTCCTAAACTGAATATACAAAATATATCTCGCAGAACTATTATTACTGCGACACCTCGACTTTAGACAATGAGTTACGAGGGAACGATAGATCATCTGCTGGACGAACTCGGGTGTCTCGATTACCTCCTGCGCGAATTCCTCGGTGATCGTCACGCGGAACTTCCGCGCTCGCAACTCGGGTTGGTCGAACGACTACAATCGAATGAGTCGCACGCTTCGCCATCGGCAACTCAGTTGGTCGTCCCCGAACATGCACGAGATGACCTCGAACGATATCGGACACGAATAGAGAAGAAGCGGCGGGCCGCTACCGAAGCGGGTGTCGATCTGCGTCTCCAAACCCTCGCTGACGCGTTCGATCTCACCAGACAGCATCTCGATGCCCTGTTACTCGCACTCTTTCCTGACGTTGATCCCGCCGGTACTGAACTATTTAGCGAACTGCAAAACGATGCGAGCAAACAGCGACCGACGGTCCGTCTCGTCGCCGACCTCTTCTCGACGACGCCCGACGAGTTTCTGACTGCAACTGAACTGTTCGGACAGGGTTCACCGTTGCATGAGTACAGCCTGCTCGTCCTTGACCCTCCCGAGGGGACCAGACAGACTGGCTCGAAACTCGATTATTCGATCCGAGTCGATGACCGCATCTACGCATTTTTACTTGGTCACGGCACAGTTGATCCCGGGCTGAGAACACCGTCCAGTGTTCAAAGTGCCGACGCAGTCGATGCATTCCTCACCGAGACGACCGCCGACGCCACACTCGATGACTTACTCATCGAGGACGGCACGTATTCGACACTCGCATCGCTCCGCGATAGCGAAGAGTCGGGACGTCGCCTGTACTTCCATGGTCCCCGAGGGAGCGGCCCGCAGCGTGCCGCTGAAGCCCTTTGTGAGGAAGAGGCGTACTTACAAGTTGATCTCCCTGCGGTGCTCGAGGCCGGTATCCTCGATATGGTCGTCCGGGAGGCCGCCCTCCAAGCACGACCGGTCGTGGTCACTGGTGCAGACGAGGCAACGAGCGCGAGTGCGGACGGGGATCGGTCGCTGTCGGCCGTCATCGACCGGTTCGATCCCGTGGTGAGCGACGTGTTCCTGCTCGGCGAATCGTCTTGGACGCCTGCTGGAACCAGTCAGCAACCAGTCGATGCACTCGTCGGATTCGACCGGCCGACCATCCCGCTGCGGCGGCAGTTCTGGCAGGCGCACGCCGACGACCTCCCCGACGACCTTGATCCGGAACGCATGGCCAGCACGTTCGATCTGACCTTGGGGCAGATGGAGTCCGCGCTGGCGGCCGCAAACACGCTTGCGGGCGGCGACGAACTGACCGTCGAACACGTTCGGAAAGGATGCCGAGCCCAGTCTTCCAGTCAGTTAGCCGATCTCGCACAGCAGATCACACCGACCATCGCTCGTGAGGAGGTCATGCTCCGGGAGCGGACTGATAAGAAACTCGATCAGCTTCAGGCACACATCTCGAATCGAGGCCGAATCTACGATGACTGGGGCTTCCGTGACAAGGAGAAGAACGCTGGCGTGGTCGCCCTATTCAAGGGGAAGCCCGGGACTGGGAAGACGATGGCCGCCGAGGCGCTCGCCAACGAGGTGGGCATGCACATCTACAAGATCGACTTGTCGAGTGTGGTGAGTAAGTACATCGGAGAGACCGAGGAGAACCTCGAACAGATCTTCCAAGCGGCCGAGCAGTCGAACGCGATTCTTCTGTTCGACGAAGCGGATTCGGTGTTCGGTGACCGTGCTGAGGTGTCGGACGCAACGGACCGATACGCCAACGCGGAAGTGAACTACCTCCTCCAGCGCATCGAAACCTATGACGGCGTCATCCTCCTGACGACGAACTACGCGTCCAATATTGACGAAGCGTTCACGCGACGTATCAACCACACAGTTCGGTTCGAGAACCCTCAAGAAGAGACGCGAGAGGCAATTTGGGAGGCCGCGTTCCCCGACGAGACTCCGACAGACGGTATCGACGCCGAGTGGCTCGCACAGTTCGACTTCAGCGGGGGCGAAATCGCCTCGTTGGCCAAACGAATCGCCGTCGAGGCCGCCAGTTGTGGCGACGAGTCGATCCAGATGAAACACGCTGTTCGCGTACTCGAACGAGATTACCGGGATGCCGGTCGCGTCGTCCGGAAATCGGAGTTCGAGCCATACGACGAGGCGCTCGTCGAACCAGCACAGGAACCTGACGGCCGACGGCGGAATCGACGCTGACCTCGGAATCCTTTTTCCGCCGGTCCACGAACGGGCGTCGTATGTGGATAACCGAACCGACGATTTCAGAATCACGTCTCGAGGGGCTTGATTGATGACCTACGAAGCAATTCGATACGTGAGCGAAGCGCTCGTTGACCTACTCAAGGAGACTGCCGACTATCCGGAACTTCCTGTCGAACCCGATGAGATCGAACTGATTTCTCCGGCGGATATCGGCCCGAACTCGACTGTTCGAATCGGGTTCTACCCCTATCGCGTCCGGAAAGACGGTTCAGTTGGATCGATGAACACGACGCCGGTCGGAGAGTCGGCCAAACGAGACCCGCCGCTGCCGATTACAATCGACTATCTGGTGACGGCCTATCCGAGAGATGACGAAGACAACGTCACCGGTACTATCGGCCAACAACAGGCACTTGGGCTCGTCCTCCAGACACTCAACGACGTCGGCATACTCGAACCTGAAGAGACTGAGGGAATCGAGCAGGATACTCGAATCGGACTCACAATTACGAATGCGCCGCTCGACGAAGTGTTCTCTCTTTGGGCACGGTTCGACGCCACATATCAACCGTCAGTTACGGTTGAAGTGTCGCCGGTGATGATTCAGTCGATCAACGAAGCAGAATTCTCGCGTATCGCCGAACGTGATGTCGGTGTAGAACGAAACCCCGATAGCGAGTGATCGCCTTCGGGCTTACTTGGGCGCGCCGGACAGTTTGTTGAACTTCTTGTACGCGAGTTCGATGGTCTCGATGGCGACACCGCCTTGTCGGCCACCGATGAGGTCGGGACCACGCCACGTAGTCGGGTACGCGCCGAGGAACTGCCAGCCCCACGTGTTCGGTCCCATGTGACTCTCTTGGACTTTCACCGTCACGTTCTTTCTTGTCACGTTGCCGCTCATCACGTCCTGTATCCACTCCCAGAAGGTGACGTCGTCCGTCAACCCTCGTTGCAGGACCAAGTTCGCATGTGCGAACTGATCAGGGAGTTGGTGGACGTACTCGTCAACGCCACCTTCCTGGTACGAGACGGTCTCTAACTGCATTGCGATTCCGGAGACTTCCGAGAAGCCGGCGACGGACTCGCCGTCGATCACGACCTCGAAGTTGTACTGTCCGTAGGGGCTGTTGTTGGATGTGTTTGCGCTATCAGCCATGGTTGTGTCCGTTGCTCGTGGCGATTACTCGTCGCGTAGTTCGTCAAGCGACTTCGAGAGTACCTTTCCGCCGCCCTCGGTATCGAGGAAGTTCGCGCCTTGCTGTTGGGATTGGCGCCCTGGGGCGGTGTCTCCGTTCGCGTTCATCTCTTCGTTGATGTCGCTGATCTCCTCGCACCACCGCTGACGTTCCCAGTGGGACATCCCCAGCACCTCGTCGCGGCTCCAACCGAAGTGGTAGGCCACGAAGGCGACTTCCTCGAACAACACGTCAGGGTCGTGGAGATGGATCATTCGGCTGGATTTCCCGTGTCGGCTTCCTCCTCCGAGGCGGGTTCGACTGCGTCTTCTGGCGTGTCAGACACCGTCGAGATGTCGCGGAACTGGGTGTCTGTATCATCGACAGGGGATTCCGAATCCATCGACGCCATCTCGTCGTTGGCCCCGCCGGTGACGTGTGCGCCGGTTTCGACTTCGACGGTGAACGGTTCACCGCATTCTGGGCAGGCGGTATCGACCGCGTTCAGACCGCTGTTGTTGACGCGCTCGTACATCGCCTGCAAGTACTCGAGATCCGAGACGAAGAGGTTCTGGATGATACTTTCGTCAACGGTATCGAGCGAGCCAAGCTCCGTGACCGTCCGCGCGAGCAGCACTATCGTCAGATACGACGAGTTTGACTGAACGCGTGGGTTGTTCAGCGGTTGAATCTCGTCTGCGGCGGTCGCAAGCCGCATTCGGCCCTCTTTGTGGAGGGTCCCCTCGTCGTCAACGTACCCCTTCGGTAGGGTGAACTCGAATTCGGTCTGGAGCGTCTGATTCGTCATTCGTTACCGGCGTTGTTCTTCCGTCTTGATAATTATTCTGTTGACGTGTGCCGACGCGGTCCCGGTGTGGAGGTATCCCTCATTGTCGAGGTGACACTCCTCGCGGTATCTGTCAACAGCGTAGCCGTCCGTCGGGTCGGTGGTGGATTGGCTCATTAGGAGCGGTCGACTTGCATCGTGTCGAAGTCGACGACGAAGGTCTCAACAGCGATCTGGTCGCCACCAGGGGTCGCGTTGAGGTTCGGGGGGCTGTACTGGATGACCATCGCCCCTTCCATGTTGTAGCGAGCGACCGTCTGGCCGGTTCGGTCCTTGAGCAGAACCGCGATCTGCTTTTTCGCATCGTTTTCGCGGCCTTCCTCGGCTGCTTTGAGCCAGTCGTCGAGGGCTGAGTTCTTTTTGTCCGCACTTCGTGCGAACTCGAGTTTGGTGTACGTGACTTCGCCCAGGTGCTTCGTCCCGGAGGCGATGTCGGTACCCTCTCGGTAGTTGTGCGTTTGGACGTTCTTCTCAGGGAGCTTGACTTCGACGACGCCCGGGATGTTCGTCCCGTCGAGTTCGACGTCGAATTGAGTGTTTGAGATGGGTTGTGATGCTTTGGACATTGTGTATTCCGTTATCGTAGTGGTTAGTTAGCTGGTTCTGTGTGAGCGGTTATGCCTGTTCGGTATCCTGGCTGATGCGGAAGATAACGAACTCGGCGGGCTTGACCGGCGCAACACCGATTTCGACGATGAGGCGTCCGTTGTCGATGTCGTCCTCGGACATCGTCTCTTCGCCACACTTCACGTAGAACGCATCGTCTTCGCTTTGACCCTGGAGGCCACCGTTCCGCCAGACCGTGCGGAGGAAGTTGGTGACAGACTGTCGGATCCGACCCCAGGTGTCCTGCTCGTTCGGCTCGAAGACCGCCCACTGCGTGCCTTCCTGGATCGACTGCTCGATGAACAGGAACAGGCGGCGAACGTTGAGGTACTTCCACTCGGGATCAGACGACGTGGTACGAGCACCCCACACGCGGATACCGCGGCCCTGGAAGCTGCGGATGCAGTTGATACCCTTCGGGTTCAGGACGTCCTGCTCACCCTTCGTGATGTTGTGCTGGAGGCCGACGATGCCGCGAAGCGTCTCGTTAGCGGGCGCTTTGTGGACACCGTGTTCCTGGTCGGTCCGCGAGTAGATACCGGCGATGTGGCCGCCCGGCGGGACGAGTTTCTCTCGGTTCGTGACGGGGTCGAGCACGTTGACCCACGGGTAGTAGTATGCCGCGTACGAGGAATCGACCGGCGTCTCCATCTCGGAGACCGGACCGGGGTTCTGCGGCGACTGCAGAATCGCAAAGCGGTCGCCCATGTTCTCACAGTGTGCGACAATCGAGTCAGTCAGACCGTCGATGTCGTTCTCGTCCGGCGCGCAGACCATCGAAATTTCGTCGATCGCTTTGAAGCCGGCGAGACCGGTTCGGAGACCGGGCTTGTTGACACCTTCGTAGTCTTTGAGGGTGACTTCGCCGTCTGCCTCTGGCTTCTCGGTGACGATTTCGACGTCGACGTCTCGTTCGCCTTCGCGGACCTCTTCGAGTTCGACGACGAGGTCGTCTTTGTCGGCGTCCTCGTCGATTTCGATTTCGAGAGGCTCGGCGATGCCTTCGAGGCTCTCCTGCTCGAGTTCGTCGAGGTCCTCGGGGATGTGAACGACCGTCTCTTCTTCGTCGGTTTCGACGAGACCACCGTCGGAGTACGCGGTGGGGTGGCTGTCGCGGTGCAGCCAGGTCAGGCCGTCAACGGGCGTGCCGTCGTCTTTGTACTCGATGTCCACGAGAACCGAGCTTTCGAGTTGCTTCTCGTAGAAGTTGCTTGCCTCAGGATCAGCCGACAGGCCGTCGTAGACCTCTTCGACGTCAGGCGACGGGTCGGGTCGGTCGCCGTGCGGCTTGCTGACTGCTTCGAGGTCGCCGGACCAGTAGCGAACGGTGATGTCGAACTGGTTGGGGTACTGACTGTCTTCGACGATGACGGCGACGGATTCGCCCCACTGGCCGGGACCGTTGGCCTCGACTTCGGCGATTTCGTTGCCCTCGTCGTCTGCGAGGATGCCAGTCGCTACGTCGTCGATATCGGCACCACTGACGCGTCCGATGAAACAGCGGCTACCGCCGTTTTTGAAGAACCCGTCAACAGCGGCATCAAGATCGGAGGACTTCGGGCTCGCACCGTAGAGCCGCTCGAAATCGGCGTAATTCGTGACAAGGCGGGGTTCGACCGGGCCGCGTTCGGTCTGGCCGAGGAAGCCAGCAGTACTAGTGCTGACTCCTTCGACGGATTTGCTTCCGCTCTGGACCTCTTCGACATAAACGCCTGGAGACTGATATTCACTCATCTGTTTTCTGACTCCAACGATGTCAATCTACTAACTGTATGGTTATAAATCTTATCACTTACTTAATTAATTTAAATATCTAGAGGTGGGTCTGATACCAGAAATGAAGACAACTCGCAGAGTTATCTGTGTATTCTCAACCCTGCGGTGACCTCTGTGACTCCTCCCCGATATCTCCCACTCGAACGCAACCACGAGATCATAACCGGTTCACCACGCGATTGAATCAGGCTTCCATTTCTGCCTGACACATTTGGTGGCACGGTGGATCGCTATTTGTTGGTCACTGGGACAACGTCCAGGAGTACCTCGAGTGAATCCGCCGCTTCACACACTTCGTCGTGTGCGTCAACCTGATCTAACAACGACCGATCTTCTTCGACGGCCGATTGTAGGTTCGACACGGCCCGCAGATAATCCTCGAGGCTCTCTTCTGTGGTTACCGGTTCGAGACAATCGCCAAGCTCGACCAACGGAGCGATGAGATTATCTAACTGCTTTTCGTAGTCTTCTTCTCGCACACGAACTGCCTGCAGGTTCTCACGCGACCGATCAACGATACTTCGTGCGATCTGACTGGCTTCGCCACTTTGCTCTTGTACTCTGTCTGCGAGTTCCTCGAAGAACCGAATCCGGTCTTTGATCGTCTTCCGCATGACGTACCTCGTGAGAGACCGGCGGTCGTCCTGCAGTGTTTCGACCTGCGCCTGTAGTCCCTCCAGTGCGTCCATGATCTCATCGACGTCTTCCGGCACATCCATCGGCTCCTTCGTGACGGGAGTCCGGTGCGGATTGTCGGTGTCTGCAACGTGATCAACCAGTACACCAAACAGATACTCGCTGTCGAACACGACCGGCCGTGCTGGAGCGTCATCAATCGGTACCCAATTTCCATCGGGTGTCCGCTCGAAGGCACCGACGAAGACGGCTGGCCCGGAACTGCCACGGCTCGACTGGTACTGTTGATACTGCTCAGAGAGAGCTTCTCGAAGCGTTTGCGGGTCGAAATTATCTACCTGCAGGTTCGGAATATCGACATCCGGAACAGCAGCCACCTCGTCGGGTTCCGTCTCATGATACGTCAGCGTGAACGATTCGACAGCACGGTTGGGTGCGGTATCGTCGTCAACTGCACCTTCCGTGTCTGGTACCGGAATCGTCTCCATCGCGGCCTCAGTAAATTCGAGGAAGAAATACACCTCGTCATCGGCAGGCATGGGGACGGACTTCGTCGTGACCTGTTCGACGACGATGGGCCGACCGTTGCCATCTAGAGCCAACCCCGGCGTCAGGGTGACGTCGAGACCATCGTCGGTCTCTGTCACAGATTGTATCTCGATGCCGTGAACGATACCTTTCCCGTTGAGGAAGCGGTTGATCGTATGCAAGCGTTCGGCGTGGTACGCCTGTTCTGCTTCCATGTCGCGGGGCGTCATCAACTTGCCCTTGAAGAATCGGTTCTTCTGGAACTGCGACAGAGCAGGCGTATCCGAATCCGAGTAGGTATCGTCACGTGGCATACGAAGTAAGGTTAGTACACTGAGGATAACATTGTTCTCTTATAAAATGTTCGGTTAGAAAACATTACAAACCGAACTTTCCTCCAACGCACCACCAATTTCTATCCGGACGAGACCACACAATTTAATCCCTACCTTCCGATTACTGAAATAACAGGAATATAGACCGCTCCAATGTCCTCGTTCAACGCTCCCACCGACGAAATCCGATACTAATTCAGTATGAACGTCACCGAACACTCCGAAACGGACCGTACAGTCGAGCTTCGAATCACCGACCATGATGATGTACAACACCACCTCACCCTCTCTAAGGAAGGGGAGGTCACAGACCACTGGTGTGACCAACATTTTCCCGACAGCGATGACCGATCACTAGGGGTCAAAGAGCGCTTGGCTCGCGTCGAACGTTTTGCGAAGTACTATCTCACCCGCACAACCGGATCTAACGCCCTCTCACCGTACAGTCAATCCGATCAGATCGCTGATCCCGACCGACTCGCCGTCACGACACTGTTGATCGGCGCGATGGCTCAGGACACACTCGAATCGCATCTCACGACCTGTTACGACCAACTCGCCGCTCTCCGGACGAACGATACCCCGCCAGTGGAACCTCCACAGGTAGCGCCAGACGCAGATTGGGAACTCATCGAACAGGACATTCACCTCACCTTGGATACCGAGGAGATCCGGCGACTCGCCGAAGTCCTCGCCGAACTGAACAGCCTCGGAGAAATCCGACAGGCACTTGATGTCCGTCCTGACCGGAAAGATTCGGACCTGTTCTCCCGTCTGAACCGCGTGCTCTCGACATCTGAGTCCACCTTTACTGAAGATGCGTCCAGCGAGCAGTTCCTCCGCGTTATCTCTCCGCTCCGTGTCCACTGGAATACAGACGGACCGACACGCATCGAATACGGTGACGGGACGGAACCGGACGAGGATGCCACGCTCGCTGCCCGCATCCAACTTACACCAGACCATACGCCGATTATCTCCGTGGCAGCGTTCCAGCGAACCCTGGTCGATCACTTCCGCTGCCAACTCCGAGATTGCTACGTCGGCATGGGGGTTCGACCACCGAGCGACGCGCAAGTGACGGGCCACGGCATCACTTCGTTCACTGGCCGCTACGAACGCGCCGACCAACTCCAGAACTACCACAGCGAGCACGCGATTATCGACTGGACCGGACTCGCACCACGGCCGGATCTATAACCTCCGAGCGCTACTGTCTCACTCCTGTTCTCTCTCATCTTCGCCCTGCTTCTACTCGCGCACGCTTTTCTACTCACGCACACGCGCGATGAGGGCCGCCCACGCCTTTGTAACCTTACAGACCCTACACCAACGCAATGACCGAGACAGAGCATCCGCACGGTGACGAAACCGACATTGTTCTGTACGGAGGGAAAGGTGGCGTCGGAAAGACGACCTGTGCGGCAGCGCACGCTCTCGCGCTCTCGAAACGGCGTGAGGGAGACACACTCGTGGTCTCAACTGATCCTGCCCACTCACTCGGCGACGCTTTCGAACAAGAACTCAGTGGAGAACCCACGGAGGTTGTTGACTCACTGTTTGCCATCGAAGTTGATGCCGAAACCGGACAGGAGGCTTACCGGCACGTCGTTGAGGCACTCGCCGACGAGTTTCGAGACGCCGGACTGCGACTGGATGACGACGATTTGGAGCGACTGTTCAAGGCCGGACTCGTACCGGGTGGCGATGAGGTGGCTGCTCTGGAGTACATCGCCCGCTACGCCGACGCCGGGTACAGCCACGTCGTATTCGACACTGCACCGACTGGGCATACGCTCCGACTACTCGACTTGCCAGAAGTGCTCGGGGAGACACTCGGCGTTGCTGGCGAAGTTCAACGGCGCGTTCGGCGGACTGCACAGGCGGCCAAAAGCGTGTTTTTCGGCCCGGCAGCATATTGGGGTTCAAATAGTGGTTCTGACGAGGTAGTGTCGCTCCAAGAGCGCGTTGGGTCCGTTCAGCAGGTGTTGCGTGATCCGTCACGGACTCATTTTTGTGTGGTGCTCACTCCAGAGCGTATGGCAATTGCTGAAGCTGAGCGGTTGGTCGAGAGGCTTGACGAGGCATCAGTTCCCTCCGACTGTGTGGTGGTGAATCGCGTCTTCGAGAATCCCGACGGCTGTCGTTGTGACCGATGCCAGCGGGATGCCGAGCGGCATCGAGACCGAATCGAAGCGGTTGAGGAGCGGTTTTCAGTGCCGATCAACTGTGTGCCGCAGTTGGAGGGTGAAGCACAGGGCGTGGATGCGCTCGAAAGACTTGGTTCGTATTTGCTAGCGTAATCTCTCGATCTCGTGCGGACTAACCTCCCACAGCGGTGATCTGTGGTTACAGTCGGGATGAGAACTACTGAGCGTGCTGGTTACGCGTCTCTTCCGATTTCACGTGTTTGGATCAACAATTCGGATCTGTCTCTTTTCTTGAATTTCGTTACTGATATACTCTGCATCAGGATTGATCCGTTCTGATCGACAAAATAGTAGTCCATGATAATATCTGGTGGATAGTATGGAACCGATTTCGGTGGGCGATTTCGAGTTCGCCCGTCTGCGGGAGCATCGACACTGCGCCGCCGGTCTGCTGGCGAACGTGCGCGAGCTCGTGAGCGAGGACGTGCTGGCCTCCGCGGAGTTCGGGTCGTACTCGACAGTGCTGGACACATCGCAGCCAGAACCACACGCCAAACAAGAAGCCACGGGAGGTTATTCGTCGGCGAACGCCGACAACAGCGATTTGACCTGTCCTTCGATTTCTGGGTACTCTTCGAGGCCGAGGCCGACCGTGTAGCCAGGAATGTCGGCGTCGAGACGGGTGTAGTCCTCGTACAGCGAGAGGTCGCCTCGCTGATAGAGCGAGGCGAATTTGTACTTCCCAAAGCCCAGTAGGCGATACTCTTCGGGTGGTTCCTCGCCCATGACGATGTAGCAGTCTCGAATCTGGCATCTCGTCTGGTGGACAACAATAGGCTGGAACAACTCGATCGATGGCAGCGGCATCGGCATCAATTCGATGCGTGCGTCAGGAACGCGGTCGGTGTCTTCCGGCGGTGATTCGAGTTCCTCTTGCCAGTCGTCGGTAGGAATTATCTGCCGCACCTCTGAGGTTGCCTCTACCTGTCCATCGTTGTCGAGGTACACGTCGATGTAGTACGCGTTGGCCTTCTCTTGGATCGCCGCGAAGAGAGCTGTGATGTCTCCCCCACTGTTGAGGCTGAGCGAGCCAGCAACCGTCTCGTAGAACTCGCCGAAGTAGTCCTCGAACTCCTCGGTTGAGAGGCTCTTGATGGCATCACCGACAGTTTCGATGTATCCGATGTGTTCGTCCCATGGGAACGTCTCGTAGCCGCGTTCTTTGTACACGTGATACCGAGCGAATCTTCTCGCCTGGTTGACGTGCTCGTTACCATCTGGCGTGCGTTTGGCTGCCTTGTCAGGGTAGCCGTCTTGCTCGTGGTATACGATCTCCCAACTACCCTTTTCAATCGAGATCTCGTGTATGATCTCGTTGTTATCCGAAACATCGACACCGATACCGTCTTCGTTTTCACCGATGATATCTCCGTCCATCATTCTCTCACCCCAGTCGGATCGTTTTCTGCGCCAGTATCATCACCAACATCGTAGTCAGTGGTTATGGTTTTGACGAACAGCGCCAGGCCCATCGAGACAGCCATGACGATCGCACCGGCAGCGGTCGATGCATCTGCCGCGCCCATCTCTTTTGCGAACAGCGCCGAGAGGCTCGTTACGCTCGTCGCTGCCCCTGTAAGGTTGTCCAGCAGCCACGTGATGACCAGTTCGGCGACGGGGGAGTCGAATTGTTCGGCCAGCTTCTGCTGGAGAGACTTGATTTCGGATTCCTGAGTCGCTGTCAGTCGGATGTTCTCGTCGGAGAGTAGGGAACTCAGTTCGGCGTCCAGTTCGTCGAGCGTCTTTTCGACCTGTGCCTGTTCGTGAACGACATCCATCGCCGATTTCTCCCCGTCGGTGAGGCTATCGATGTTCCCAGATTCATTGTTTCCACGCACCAGATCGGACTCTGCAAGCGTTTTGTTCACCTTATCGACAGCGCCGAGTTCCTCGGCTTTTTGTTGGGCTTTCTGCTGGGCTTTTTCGAGTACCTTCACGTTCAATTCGTCGTGGCCTTTCGCCCCAGCGTAGTCTGTTCCAGCCACGTCCTGCGCCACTTCGTCCTTAATCCGCTCGACATCGTCGTCCGTGAGAGCTGACTCGCGCTTGATCGCGTCGATGACGCCCTCGTAGAATTCCGCTGTTCCCTCTGGAATCCGCTGAATGTGGTACTCAGTCTGACTGAGCGGTTTCACGCCCAGCTCCCCACCACGCATCACGCGTTGAGCGGTCTCCTCAGCCTCACGCTCCAGCCGCTCGTCGGGGTCGATTTCCAACGCACCCGTCTGCGGGAGCATACTTACCGCACCACCAGTCTGTTGACGCACGTGCACGGGCCCACAAATTTGTTGTTTAGAAGGGTTCCCCGAGATTACGTCTCGGTCTGGTCAGTGTCGCTCCCTCGGAGTACCGATGATACCGTTTCGAGCAGTCCCTCTTCTCCATCCTGTGATGGATTGGCTAACCTACTATCAGCGTCGTCTGGATTCTCAGCGCCGATTCCCTTTCGCTTGGCGTTGATGACGCTTTGTTTACCGAGTTCCCCAAATCCGTAGTCGAACTCAAGTTCGTATCCGGGGATGTCGGCTTCTTCGAGGTGGTAGTCGTCGTAGATAGTTACTTTATCGTTGTGGTAACGACTCGTGAGGTCGTCATCGCCACGTCCAAGAACCCGGTACTTTTCAGGTGGTTCCAGACCTGCCCCGATGTAGACATCCCGAAGTTGACACCGGAGATGGTAGACGACGAACTCTTGAAACACATCCATCGATGGAACATACTTTCCGAAGAGCTGGAGGCGGGCGTCGGGCTGCCGGTCGGGGAATGGGTCGTCGTTCCAGTCCTGGGTTTTGTCACCATTTTCGTCCAGATACTGGAGGTGGATGTCCGAGACAGCCTCGATTTCGTCGTTGTCGTCGAGGTACACGTCAATCAGGTAGAGGATGTATCCATTCTGCGGGACTGATTCTGGATGTGGAACAGGTGGAGTGACACTTGGATGGTTTGATAGCACTTGGTCGTAGGTATCGCTGAAGTACGCCTCAAACTCCTTGACTGAGAGGTCCGCAATTGCCTGCTTGACCTTCTTGATTCCTGGGAGGTTTTCCTCGGGTGGGAGTGGGGTGTACTCGGTCTCTTGATAGACGTGGTAGCGGGCGTATCGACAGGTCTGGTTTACGTGTGCATTTCCATTGGGTGTTCGATTCTTCGGCTTGTCTGGATAGCCGTCTTGATTATGGTATTTAATTTCACCATTAAACTCCATCTCGATCTTGTGCTTTACTCCATTATTGTCAGTAACATGGAGTCCCACACGAACATCATCTTCGCCGGTTATCTTTGCCTTCATCTTATGTCAGACCCCGTGAATCGTCCGTCTCAGTGGTATCATCGTCCGAGCGGGTAGTCAGACCGCTCTCAAGCATGGAGACGACTTGCGGCAGTATAGTGGTGATGGTCGAAACCACGCCCATAGCTAGGATGACACCACCCATTGGACCGGTTGACGTTGCAGTCGCAAGGATTCCCGACAGTGTCTTCTCAGTAGACGCGACCGACATGTAGTTCAGCAGAATGCTGACTGCCTGCCCCGAATACGGGCTGTCGACCTGGTCGGCGAGATTTTCCAGCGTCTCTTTCTGCTTTTCGGAGAGCCGGATATTCGACCGGCCAATCGTCTGTTTCAGCCGGTTGTCCAACTCTGAAAGCCGCTGTTCGAGTTTCTCTTGGTCGTTTTGGAACTCTTTGACCGTCTCGAAGGCCTCTTCAGGGCTGTCGAAGTGTTCGAGTCCCTTGCCGTTTTCACGACCTCGGTCAGCTTTCATCTCGGAGATTGCGAGGTCAGCACGCAGGTCCGAGTCTTCTAATTCCGCCAGTAACTCTTGGTTGATATCCGAAGCGATGTCTGCCTCTTCCAACAGGTTCTGGGCCTCTTTCAGCGCCTTGAGGTTCAGTGCGTCGTGGCCTTTGGCTCCACTGTGAACCGTCCCACTGACCTTGTAATTCTCGACGATTGCGGCGACTTCGTCTGGTTCTAACTCCGATTCGCTCGCAATCGCTTCAATCATCCCGCCGATGGACGCCCCATCGATGTACTCGCCAGCCCCCATCCGCTGAATATGCACGTCGGAGTTGTGCATCCGATGGACGCCGATTTTCCCGCCTTGCATCACGCGTTTATCGGTCTCCTCAGCCTCACGCTCCAGCCGCTCGTCGGGGTCGATTTCCAACTCGCCCGTCTGCGGGAGCATCGACACTGCGCCGCCCGTCTGCTGGCGAACGTGCGCGAGTTCGTGAGCGAGGACGTGCTGGCCTTCCGGTGACGTGGGATCATACTCGCCGTGATTGAAGGCGATATGATTCCCGACGGTGAACGCGCGGGCGTTGATGTCCTCGCAGTCCTGCCTGTGGACTACTTCGGTTCCCACGACTGGATATCTGCTGTCGCGTCCCAGTAATTCTCGTACTGTGGGCAGGCTTGTTGTTCGAGTGTTGCTCGGTACTTTCCTTGTCCTTGAGCCCGGAACGCGATCGGTGGTTTGACTCCCATGCGAAGGAGCACATCTCGAGCTTGGTAAATCAGATTTGAAGTAACGTAGTGCTGGAAATTACCGAACTCAGCTGGGTCAACCGGAATCATCTCAACAGTCGCATCTGGGTCTGTGCCGAGTCGCTGGCTGCTCTGGACGGTTCGCTCGTTGTCGTACCCGTCGTTGTGGAGGTAGTGCATCCCCGAGACGCTTTTGAGTTCGAAATCAAGGTCGTCGAACACCTCGCGGTCAAGATCAGCTTTCGCTGGAACCACTGGGGAGTCTGAGTCACCGCTGAATTGCCCGAGGAACTGTTCGAGTACCGGTGGATCAAACGTCATCGGGTCCGGACGGACCGCGATATCTTTCTTGTAGACGAGTATATCACTTCCATCGGCATCGGCAAACGGCAACTCGACCGTCGAATCGTCGTAGTGACTCCGTATCTGGGCTTCGATATCCCCGAACGCGTCTTCGAACGCGGTCTCAGACAGTCGAGCAACAGCGATACACGCTGCCAGAAGGCTGTCGGGGTTTTCCGTCGGCGGGACCGTCTCGTATCCTCGCTCACGGTAGACATGCCACTTGGCGTACCGGCGAGCCTGGTTGACGTGTTCTGCCCCTTCGTTCGTTCGCTTCAGTGGCTCATCCGGATACCCGTCTTGCTCGTGATATTTGATTTCGCCATCGAACTCCATCTCAATGACGTGCTCAACGTCGTTATTGTCGATAACGCTGAGTCCAACCCGCTCGTCATTTTCTCCAGTAATTAGTCCATCCATTATGCATCCCTCCTACTGCTACCGACACCCTGCGAGTCTCCCGTTCCAGTCTTGCCGCTCTTGACGAGGATGTCCATAGTCTGGGTGAGTCGTTCAGCGAGTGACCCGTCGGTTTGTTTCATCGTCTCTCGGAACAGCGTTTCGCTGATTTCGAGCCCAGCGATAGCGATGCCAAAGCCAGGAACGAGAGACATGCCCGCTTTGAACAGTGTCCAGCCGAACTCCATGGCGAACTCGCCACCGTCGAAGTCGGTGTCACCGTACAACTTTTCGCGTTGTTCGTCGGTCAACGCGATCTGGTCGGCTTTGTCCTCGATGGTGGCGTACAGTTCGCTGATGCGCTCTTGGATTGCCGTCTTCGCTGCTTGGAGATCAGCGACGAGTTCTTCCTCTCCCTCAGCCCGAGCATCGAGTATTTGTTCGTCCTGGTCGGTCAGCGAGTTCTGGAGAGTATCCAGATTCTTGAGCTTCTGCTCGACTTGCTCTTCGATGAACTCGATGCGTTCTTGATTCTGACGCTGTTGGAACGATCCGACGGCACCGCCTTGGTTCTCGGCTTTGAACATCTCCAGTGCCTCTGGGACCATGTCGGCGGGCATTCGCTGAATATGCACGTCGGAGTTGTGCATCCGATGGACGCCGATTTTCCCGCCTTGCATCACGCGTTGAGCGGTCTCCTCAGCCTCACGCTCCAGCCGCTCGTCGGGGTCGATTTCCAACGCACCCGTCTGCGGAAGCATCGACACTGCGCCGCCGGTCTGCTGGCGAACGTGCGCTAACTCGTGGGCAAGCACGTGCTGGCCTTCTGCCGAACTCGGATCATACTCGCCGTGATTGAACGCGATGTGATTCCCGACGGTGAACGCGCGGGCGTTGATGTCTTCACAGGCTTTCGCGGCCTGTGGGCCTGTGTGGATGCGCACGTCGCCCAGGTTGTCACCCATGCGCTCTTCCATCGCTTGCTGAATACCTGCATCGAGTTGCTGGCCGGGCGAGGAGATAATATCCCGAACCGAATCGGGCACGTTCGCGTCGCCAGCCTTCGACGCCTCATGATGCGCGCCGCGACTGCGCTGGACAGATTTGGCGTTCCGCCGCTCGATATCTTTGGGTACTTCCGCGGGCCGTTCTTTCTGGCGCTCGCGGAACGCGCGCATGTCGCGCGGTTTGCCCATCGTGTCCACGGTCATTCCCTCGTCGGCCCACTGCCGGACTTGGCCCGCGCCGTGGCTATCGGCGAGACGCTGGACTTTGACCTCCAGCCCGTCCATGTACATGTCGATCCCGAACAAGTCCTCGCACTCTTGGGCCGTGAAGCGAGGCCCCCGACGGTGGCGTTGGTGCCGTGACGAGTCCGATTCGTCGCGGCTCCATATCGAGGACCGCTCGGTCTCGGTGGTGTTCTCTCGTGCGGTCCGAAATCCCATCGTTACGCTGAATTGACAGGCGTTCCATATAATTCTTTACTACTGAATTTCGTGCAGAAAAAACAGTTACGTGAACAGACAATCCGGGCGTCTGGCCGTCGAACCGGATCGGCGGATTTCTGCCAAGTTGTGGCCCCGCGTTTAGCAGTTGCCCGATCAGGAGTTGGTCGGAGACTCCGAAGCACCTCTGGGCGAGAGGACGGTGTCCTCGCCGAGTCGGGCTTCGCCCATCGTGAACTCCCGCGACGTCAAGTGGGTGTTGAGTCCGAGGAACGAACTTTCCCCGAGGATGAACTCCTCTTCGAATTCGACCACGGTCCCATCGACGTGCGCTGGCCGCTCTGCGTCAACGATGTCCTGTAATCCTTCGAGTTGCGCGTCCGAATCCAGTTCTCCGCAGAACACTGCGAACGACCGACTCCCCGAAAGGAACGACCCATACTGACGGTCCACTACGTCATCATCGACTGCATCGAGGTCGGTGCGCTCCACGAAGAACAGCCGGTAGTCCGATGCTCCGCCGTCTTGTCCGTCTTGCTCGGATTCGGTAGCCGTGACTCCGTTCGTCACGGTATCGCTGTCAGGCAGCCGAGACGCTTCGAGGGCGGGCCGACGGGACGGAGCATTCGATCTGGGATTCGTATGCCGGAGGTACAGCCGAATCAGTTCGAGCAATCCGGCTTTCGTTCCCCGCTTTTTGTACAGTTCGGGAGCGCGGGAAAGCAGTTCGCGCCGAGCGCTCTCGGGCCACTCCCGTCCGATATCTGCGGCCAGCCAACTCTCCAGCCACGCCAGTGATTCGCTCGACACGCCGTACGGATCGAAGTGTTCACCGATAGATTCGATCTCAGACTCGATATCGACGAACGAACTCTCCATCACGGAGAGATACTGTTCGAGGAACGCCGCCGACTGCTCGTCGTTCTGGTAGATCTCCGGCATGTAGCGGAGGTACGACGTGCGTGGACAGTACGCTCGAACCGAATCGACCAGCGGTGATGCCTCCGGTGTCCCGAGCAGTTCGACGGCGACGTACAGATATCGCCCGCTCGCATCCTCCAAGAGGATATCCTCGGGATCGATCACGTCACTCGTGGTCCATTCCGATGCCGCGTGCGACGCTAACTCCGAACCTGCCTGCGTTTGCCACGATTTGATCTCGTTGCGACTGAACTCCGTATCGGCTGACACCAGCGAATCCGGATCGGCAGTCACGAACTCCCACATCGACTGTATACCTGCCTCGCGCAGCGTTTCCGCGGCGTCCGGTGACATCTCTTCGAAGGCGTCGGCATCGAGTTCCAGTACCGGCGGTTCGTCGGTTGCGACGTACCGCAGTCGGACCTGTGTGCTGGCTGACGACCGAATGATGCCGAGGGTTAGCCGATGCCAGTCGATTGCCTTCGTGCCCGAGTCGTAGCGGAGTATCGCTGTCCCGACGTGCCGATTCTGCTGGGGATGGTTCACATACTCGTTGAGCGCTCGGAACCCGTGGCAGGTTCTCTCGTCACCAGTTACTACATGCAGCGTCTGTTTGTCCGGATCTCCCGACTGCGCAACCATCTTCCGGGGCTGTGCGTCGAGTTCGACCCGTTGCTCGAACGCGGCGGTCGCCGCGTCGTACACGAATATCCCGTACTCGTCCGCGTTGTCGAACGGACCTGCCACGACCAACTTCTCTCCCAGTGTTGTTACACATGCGGGAGTGAATGCCTCGTCACCGAATCCAAAGTCGGTATCCTGCCCGGGGAGCGAGTCACGTCCGGTTTCAGCCGAATCACCGAGCGCTCGAAGAGAGCGTCCGCGTGCATCGCTATCCAGCACGTATATCGCGTTCTCTCGAACTGCGAAGTCTATCGGGTCAGTAAGTTCGTCGTCGAATACGGTGCTGGCAGTTCCGTCTCGGTCGATGGCGACGAGTCCGTCTGCGGTGAGCGCATAGATTGTCCCGTCTCCGTACGCGAGGGCTCTCGGTTCGCGGAGATTCGGACGAAGCGTTCCAACGACGCGATGGAGTCGTGGTGAAAGCGCTGTGATCGTGCCGTCGTCGGCATCACAGACGAACACCCTGTTCGAACTCGCACAGATCGCGCACGGTTCTTGGATGGTTCTGTCCGTGCGCTTGAGAAGTTGCTCCCGGGATTCGGTGGTCGGATCGTACCGGAACACACCACCCTCGTTTCGGATCGTGTACAGGACTCCGTCGGGGTCGGCGGCAACGTCACGAACGCCTGTCGCCACCTCGTACCGGCGAGTTGCCGTTTTCGTCGCTAGACGAACACCACCGTTTCGAACTTCGACGTTGTCCAGTACGCCGTTCGCCCAATCTGCGTCACTCGTCGTCGTTATGTACGAGAAATCCACGCTTATCGACCTCTGTCGTCTGTTGTCGGCACTTCCAGATTCGTTGAGACGTTCACTACTGAAAACAGTTCTTGGTCACTGATCGAAACAGTCCCGTTGATCGTCGTCCCGCCGTGTGCCGTTATCTCCACATCCGAGACGTGATCGATGCCGTCGAGCGCCGTAACCTGCTCGGCAATCTCTGCGGTCTTCAAACTCCGACCGAACGGCCAGCCGTCGCCGTCGAATCCGATCAAGGGGTGGACGAACGATTCGATAGCCGCTCGGATGTCCGCTTCATAGCCGTTGTCCGTGTACCTCGGACGGGCCTGTCCGGAGACAGTGATGTCGAGTCCGACGTACGTCGGGCCGCTGATTGTCACTTGATCGCCGAGCATCGCTCGCTGGGTAACGTGCTGACGGACAGTATCGAGGAATCCGTCGCTTGGTTTCGGTGTCGAGATGTCCGGTGGTGCGTACGGGACGACGACGACCGTAACCTGTTCGCCATCGACGAGAACGTTCGTCTGGCCGACTCTCACACCTGGCGTCCGTGACGCAATCGCTTCGTAGT
This sequence comes from Halogeometricum borinquense DSM 11551, assembly GCF_000172995.2. Lineage (GTDB taxonomy): Archaea > Halobacteriota > Halobacteria > Halobacteriales > Haloferacaceae > Halogeometricum > Halogeometricum borinquense. Next base: position 80,033 of record NC_014736.1, on the reverse strand, counting down.
CATCGACTGTTACGCCACGATAGGGTGTGCGGAGATCCTGACGGACTCGTTCGAGTGCCTCCGTGATCGTCTCTCGATCCGTGCCGCCCGTGGCAGCACTGGTGGCTGTGATCTCGATGTCGCTCAGCGATGTGGTCTCGGTGAGCGACTGGGACGGATCCTCGAACTGCCAGACAGCGGTGGGCGAGACGTTCCCCTCGTCGCCGCCGCCGTAAACGTAATCTGCCGTCACGGTCGCGTCGGCGGGCGGAACGCTTCCGTGTTCGCCGTCGCCGAACGTGATCCGTCCCGCATCTCGGTCTAAACAGTAGTGTGGGTCGGTTGGCCCGGACGCGTCGAAGTCGGGTACTTCGACGAACCGCTCTCCGTTAACTCGAACGTCAGCCGAAAGGATCGACGTGTGCTCGGTCTTGTACGTTTGGCCGTCGAGTGCGGTTGGCTCACCGAGCGACGCAACCTGCTCTACTCTCTCGTTGGTGACGGTTACGCGATGACTTGCCGAGACGACGTTCGGTTGGATTCGGTCCAACTGAGGTGGAATCTCGTATCCGGCCGTCTCCACGCGACACCGGACCCAAACGAGATCCGAGGATTCGATGTCGAGGAGGTCACCGTCTCCCCGGGGGAACCGCCACTCTTCGGGGTCTGTCAGTTCGATGGCTCCGCTTTCGTACAGTGCGTTCGTCCCGTCGGCGGCGATGTTGAGTCGCATCCAGCTATCGCCGTCCGGCGGTAGATACTCCCACTGCAGTTCGACTGACGGCTCGAACGACACGTCGTCGGACCCGATTTCGGTTGGTTCCGGAAGATCGGCATCGTGATAATCTACGGCCAACGTGAGCGATTCTGCCGCTGCGAACGGATCGCCGTCGAACCCGATGTACAGCGTGTCCCCGCGTTCGACGGTGTTCCCGAACGCTCGATAGAACATGCCGTCGGTCCCGTTTTCTTGGCTGTTGTCGGTTCGGCCGGTCGCACCGACTGTGACGACTCGTTCGAGAGAGACGTCGGTTAACACGATGTCGTGGTCGGTTTCGAACCGGTAGGTGTCGTTAGTTCCATCAGTGACGAGGAATCTGGTTCCTGCTGGAAGCCGTTCCCCGACTGCGGAATCCGGCGGAGACAACGAGAGTTGCGCCGATGCCGGTTCTTGCAACCGCCGATGCTCTCCCATCAACTGGAGGTACTTCTCACGGTGGTCGTCCGTAATCTGATCCAGCTGATAGGTATGCGTCTCGGTTACCCACGCGAGGACCTCGAGTATGGTGATCCCCGGGTCGTGCGGATTGAAGTCCGTCCACTCGTCCGAGTAGGCCGGAATCAGCTTTTTCGCCTGCTCAAGATACTCTTCGTAGCTCCGGTCGTCGAGTTCTGGGATGTCGATACCCATCGTATCACTCCATGTCCATGGTGATTCTGAGATCGTGCTGGCCACTGCAGACGAGGGTGTTCTGCGGAAGAATCTCGTCTGCTGTCCGTTCGGTGAGTGCACGGCGCTCACCGTTTATTTCGACGTACGTCGTCGCTTCGACCGTCTCTGCGACCTCTTCAAGGTCGTTGAGGCGCTGAACGAGTGTGTCGGAACTGGGGAGTTCACCGAACGACCAGCCCTTCCCGTCTTTGCCAGTCAGTGGGTGGAGGTACTCGTCGAGTTCTCGGCGTATCGTCTGTTTCAACAACGACACGCTCTTGAGATTCGGCGCGCGGATCGTCGCCTGAACGGAAATCTCCGCGTATCCCGGTCCGCGAACGACGATATCCATGTCGTCGGATTCGACGACAGTGGCCGGCGCACAGTCGGTCAAGACATCTCTGACTTGGTGTTTCAACGCCATCGACGGAACCGGTTTGTCACGTTCTGTTTCGGGGACGATTATCACGGTTACTCGCGTCTCGTCTCCGTCCGACGTGGATTCGCACTTTACGGTCGATAGCTCTCTGAATTCCGACAGTGCGACTTGCTCGTAATCCGATGGCGTGACGGCTTTCCCGCGGTGCTTGATTCGGTTTGCAGACCGCGACACGAGCGCGTCTATCGATTCAACGTCAGCGCCACCATCGCCGGATTCGGGGTTCGACACGTCGTCGACGAGCGAAATCGAGCTCTTTAGATCCGATACCGACCCCGCATCGACGTTGCCATCGCTCCCGCCTCCGGTGGTGTACGTCGCTCGTACGTTGTCCTGTCCGCTCGGCGGAATCGCTCCGTTGTCCCCGTTCCCGAACTCGATCGTTCCGAGGGTCTTGTTAACGACGTAGTGTCGGTCCGTCGGCCCCGAGTCGAGGAAGTCCTCGACGTTCGTCCACCGGACCCAGAATTCAGCGAGGTCTCCTCGATCATCGAACACCCGTTCGACATCGTTGGGTCGTTCTTCGAGTAACGTACGTCGCTCTCCCGCAGATAGCGTCGAGACCTCGTCTACCCACACCTCAATCGTGATCATCGGGGCGTGCGCACACCGGAACGACTGGTCGTGAGAGCCATCTGATGACCCGAGAATCTCGTCTTCGATTGTCCGCTTGTTGTACGCCCATCGCGTGTTGAGATGCAGTCCCTCCAGAAGCGGCGGCGTCGTCGTTCGACTCGACCGGTCAGCGACGGTTCGGGCTGTTGCCGGTCCTTGGGACTGCTGGGCTGTTTCGGGGCGCTCGAACTCGTCTTGCGTCGTTCGAATCCGAATCCAGTGCCGGGTGCGACCGAACAAGTCGAATGCAGTGGTTTCCTCGGGAAAGGTCAGCGTGACGATACCGCGCTCGGTGAAGCCACCGGTTCGGTCTCGAACGTCGAGTTCCGTCCAGGAGAACTCCGACGGACTCGTACAGTACTCCCACTCCATTCCGGGGTCGAACGACTGCGGATACGTCGTGTCGTCGATGGGAACGAACAGCGTGAGTGGTCCATCGTGCAAGCTGTCGTCGAATCCGAGGTAGACTGTCTGTCCGTCGTCGGGAAGGTCCTGAAAGGGAGCGTACGCCTCGATTCGTTCCGTGAGATCATCGCTGTACGACGCGTTGTTGTGTCGGAACACCGTATCGAAGGGCTGGCCGCGGTGCTCGTACTGAATCGAGACATCACCGAACACCGGCGGGTCCGGATCGCTGTTGAGTCCGTCGAACACGTCGTTCTCCGGTACGTTAATCGAGGGCTGTCCGTAGTTTCCGCTGACGAGGCGGGCCCGAATCCAGACGTTCTCGTGCCCGGAAACGGTTGTCGGATCGATATCGTCGGGTACCTGAAACGTGACGGTACCCGCGTTGTGGAACGTATCCGTCTCGTCGTTGACGGAGTCGAGTTGTGCCCACCCGTCACCGTTCCAGTACTCCCAGGAGAGTCGCGGCTCTCCGCCGATCACTCCGATGTCGGCACCGCGTCCAGCGCTGCTGCCCGCTGAGTCAGAACCGTCGGTACTGTCCGACTCGTCGCTTGACGTGTCACTGTCCTCTTCCGGCGGATGGAATTTGAGGGTGATGGTGCCTCCGGACTTCGTGAACGCTTCTTCGCAGGCGACGTAAAAGGAGGTGGGCGGTTGTGGCAGTTGGCCGAGTGGCTTGATGTTGCCGTCGTCAGTGGAGAGCGGCACGTCGTTCGACAGTAGGTGATCTGGTTCGAGACCGTTCACGTCGTCGGTGCTTCCGACGTGAACCGCCAAGTCTCGAACCGACGTGGAGAAAACGTCTCTGTTTCTATCAGTCAGACGACAGCGAAGCCACCGGCTTTCGATCCCGTTGACCGACCGTTTGGTGATTGTCCCCGGAATCTGGAAGGTCCCTTCGTATACTGATTGATCGGCTGCTACGCTTCCCGAGACGGATTGGGATCCGGCGAGTGTGTCGTAGTCGGACGAATCGCGCTCCCGGAGTTGCTCTTTGACCGCTTCGATGCCGCTGTCGGCCGTGGCAGTGTTGGCTCGTTTCTGTGGCGGTACAAGTGGATGCCACCCTTCGTCTCCGGATTCGTCTTCGCCGTAGTATTCCCAGACGACCGCGTCCGCGAATGCCTCGGTCTCGATATCGACCTGCGCAGTAATCGAGAGCATGGAGCCGGGCTGGAGGTTCAACGCGTCCTCGTTCGCAACGTAAAGGTGGTGTTGCTGAAGATTCTCACCGACGAAGAGTTCGACCGACTCCGTTGACTCAAGCACCGAGGAGTGGTCTACGATGGCGTCTTCGGCGGGATCGACAGCGATGACATCTGTCAGTGACGCGCCCGTCGCCTCGAACCCTTTGTTGCGTGGTACCTCGAAGAGTTGTGAGGTGTCGCCTGCGCCGGCGACTGCCTGCGTGCCACCGGGGATGACGACGTTCCGGTCGAGGTCTCCCGGAACGTGGAACGTGAGCGGAACTCTGGCGGCCTTCGGGGGACGACGGTCGAATCCGAACGCGTTGAGAAAGCCGATTCGGTGTTTCTGTGGGACGCTGTTGAGGCGATTCCGGACATCGGCCTCGAAGGTAGAGAAAATTCGAAGGATTGTCTGGCCGGTATCTGACGTATGAGGGTCCCAGTCGTCGGTGTATACGTCTGCTCGGTCTACCAACTCATCGAACAGGTCCTCTTCTTCGCGGTCGTCAATCGTCGGGGGAGTGGTCATCCATCACCCTCCGTGATGTGGAAGGGATAGACCATGTTTGCGAGTGCGTTCGTGGTACGAACCCGGTAGTCGATATTGATGAGTATCTTGTTGGGGTCGTCCTCGTCGGTGAACGCTTCGACGTCTTCGATGTCGATTCTCGGCTCCCAGCGCACGAGCGCTTCCCGAACGCTAGTCTCGATGACGTTCAGCGTGGCGGGGGTGGCGGCCGAGTAGACGTGGTCGTGGATGTCGCACCCGAAGTCGGGGCGCATGACACGTTCGCCTTTGGCGGTCCCGAGGATGATGCGGATGGACTCTTTGATGTCGTCGTCGGTTTCTGAGAGTTCGATGTTACCTCGGTGATCCGGTCGCACTGGGTAGGCCCAGCCTTTGCCAAGAAAGTCTTCAGACATGTCCGGTCAGCCAATGAGGACGGTTGTGTCGCCGCTGATGATGGTGTTCGGCGGGCCGCTCTCGATTACTTTGTCCCCCATTCTGACGGCGGGCATGCCGTTGATGAGCACGCTGGTGCTACCTTTAGCAACGACACCACCGACGTGAGGGACGGTCCCGGTGACGAGCGGACAGACGTGCATATCGGCTCCCGCACGCCACGCTGGTTTCCCGCCAATCAGGACGTTTGGACTACCTATTCCACCGCTCAGGGGCTTTCCGTGTGCCGTTGAATCGCCGAGTCTAGCTGCTGGTTTCATTGGTTGATCGGTTTCGTTGGGTGTGAGTTAGTTGAGTTGGATGATAGCGCCCTTAATCTGGAGGGGCCCTGTGGCGTTGACACTCATGAGACCGCTGCTTTTGATGTCCAATTTTGCTTTGCTGGAGAGCTTCATCTGTCCTTTGCTTTGGACTTTGACTCCCTTATTGCCGGAGATGTCCACGCTCTTTTTGCCGTTTATCTTGATATTTTGTGCCGACAGCTCAATCTCTTTTTTCGCATCGATCTTCACCGACCCACTTCCGGAGTCGATTGCGATGCTGTTGTCGTTTTTCTCGTCACGAACGACAATCGTCTCGGAGTCACCCGAATCGTCGATTGCGATCTCGTTTCCGGCACTCGTTTGAATCGTGATACTCCCCTTATCGGCATCGTCGAACGCGATTTTGTGGTCGCTTCGTGACCGAATCTCGCGCGTGTTGTTCTTCCCGTCGCTGTTCTTCTGTGGCGGCTTTTGTTTCCCGTTCCACAGCGACCCGATGACAAACGGTTTGTGGATATCTCCGTTCTCGAACGCGACGAGAACTTCGTCTTCGACCTCCGGCAGGAAGTACGTCCCGTACTCTTTTCCTGCCATCTCCGTCGCAATCCGCGCCCAGTAGCTTTCGTCGTCGGCGTCTCGCCACGGGAACTGCAACTTGACTCGGCCGAGGTCCTTCGGATCTTGATTGTCCGTGACGATGCCGACGGCGACGCCACGGATGCCGTCGTCGCCCGACTGCTCGGCACCGAACAGATCAGGATGCGTCATCCAGCCACCTCCGTGGCCTCAAACGTTGTTCGATACCCGCTTGTCCCCATCCGGTGGGTCGCGTTCGTGACGTGGTATTTGCCCGAGAACCGCTTCCCGAGTTCTTCAAGCTTCACCGTGACGCCCGCTCGAAGCGCGGGAATTCCGTCGGTTTCACCGTGGGCCTGAACGATTCCGTCTGAGAACTTGCCGAGTTTCGTCTTGGCTATGTGTTCGGCTTCGTCGCGTGACATGGCTGGTATTCTGAAGACTTCTTTGTGTTTTGCGCTTCGACTGCCCGCGGTCGCTTTGATCTCCTCTTTCTTGTGGATGTCCCACGATCGGACTTCCACTTGGTGGCTCTGCCGCTGTTCGGTGATTTCGCCGAAGAAGTCGTGGAGGTCTTCGCCGTACCACAACTCCTCGACTGGCTCTTTGTCGTTCGGTTGCGACGACCGGGGTATGAACTTCACCGTATCGCGCTCCGCATAGAACTCGAATCCGTAGGCGGACGCGAGTTGCTCGACGAACTTGTAGTCGCTCCGGTCGTCTTGGATGAGTTTGTCCCGCTTGATATTTGCGCTCTTGACCTTGGTCGTCGAGAACGAATACGACGACAGGACGTCTTTGACGGCATCTCCAATCGTGGTTTTCTCCCACGAATCCGAGTTCGTCCCCTGCATCATCTCCCAGAGCAGTCCGTATCCGGAGACTTGGACTGACGGCCCTCTGTCTGTCGTAAACTCCGTGTTGATGGAGTGGATCTTCCCGGTCAAGAGGTCCGTCAGTTGACCTTTGTCGCCGTATCCCATCGCAATTTCGACGTCGGTCCCGATGCTGAACAGGTCCCAGTCGAGTCCGGCGAACTGGTCTCGCTCCTCGTCGAACGGATAGTTCAGCGTGAACGAGAACCGGTCGGCCCCATCGAACGTCGTCTCGACGACGAGGTCAGCGATCCGTCCGCCGGGTTCTTGGAACTTCTTACTCCCGACCTCGACTTTGAATCGCGGCGAGTAGGCCGGGTGGTTGTTGATTCCTGGAGCCATGCTTACAGAGGCGGCAGTTCGAGTTTCTGTCCCGCTTGGATATCTCGGGGATTCTCGAGGTTGTTGTGTTCAGCAATCGTTCGCCAGTGTGCCGGGTCGCTGTACTCCTCGGATGCGATGAGCCAAAGCGTGTCTCCTTCGCTCACTGTCCAGACTTTCGTTTTGTCAGTGGACTCCGGAGAGACCTCGGATTTGTGGTAGTCGGCCGTTTTGAACTCCTGAAATACAATGGACACGCGTGCGCGTACCGGTACACCGCTGGGGAGGAACTTCGTGAATTGCTTGTTTGCACTGTGGACAAGTGCCGTAAAGTCGATTCCTTTCCCCCAGACGAAGCGACATACTGGTGGTGCGTGGAGTTCGCCGTCCACGGAGAGCAGTAGATCGATGTACTTCGTGTACTGCTCTCTGACATCGACCTTATCGACGGATTTGGCTGAGTCAACCTCGTCGGTGGTGTCGAAGAACAGTTCCATCGACAGTCGCTCAGCGTTTCCATCGACGAACTGCTGGACGGATGCGCCCGAGCCAGTCGCCTTCAGTTCCCCGTAGTTAACGCTTTTTTCGAGCGTGTACGAGTTTGGATTGAACTTGCAGTCGATAGTCGTGTTTTCGTGGTTCCCGTTCAGGATGATGATCTGTGCTTTCTCTAGTTTACCTGAGGTACCCATTTAGAATCCTCTCCGTTGTCGCTCCATCCGGCGTTTGCGTTCTAGTTTCCGGTACAGTACATCGACCAGTCGGTCAACGTCAGCGTTGAGTTGTAGCGACTGGTCGCTCAGCTGAATATCGAGGTCGTCGATACGACCTTGGGCACGTTGTGAGTGGTCGTTCTCAGAGGGATGCCCGCTGACACCTGTTTGTGAGGTTGCGGAACGTAGATCCGTGTTCTGTGGGCCGTTAGAGTCGAAGGGAGAACCGCTGACCGTATCACCGCGATGGGACGCAGTGCCTTGTCGTTGGATTCCATGCCGGTCTTGCTCAGTTGGCCCTTGATTCGTGCCTACCCCGCTGGTGAAGTTGCCCTGGCGAGTCGAGGAACGCGCCATGTGCGATGGCTGCTGTTGGTTCGCTCTTGGCTGACCGTGCAGCGATTCGCCAGTCAGACCAGCGCGTTGAGTGTCGCCGGCGACGCGGTCGTCGTTCTGCTGACCCGTAGCAGGCGAACGCTCCTGTCGATATACGAGTGACGGCTCAGTCTGTGGTTTCGGCATGCTCATCCGCTCGACTCCACTGGTTTTCCTGCTCCGTCCCTCATCTGTGGTGTTATATTCGATATTCCTGTTTTTATATTTAACTTTTTCGCCAAGTGATGTTTTATCGCCGGCCACTATCCCGCCGCTCATCGACGGACTGGACCGAGTCGAATCCGCTCTGTCGCTATCGGATTCCGATTTCACACCGGAATCTACTACTGAGCCATCTCGATTAGCGTTCCCGTCATCGGTTGCCTCTCTGACCGTCGTCCGGGTTCCCTCGACCGCAGTACGGGTTGCTTCGACTCTGGCTTGGGCACCTTCGACTGTTGTCTGTGTCTCTTCAGCCGAAGAGCGGGTATCTTCACCCGAAGTGTGAGCCCCTTCGGCCGAAGTACGAGTTCCCTCAACCGCGGTACGAGCTTTGTTTGCTCGGGCGAACACCCGTGCAGCGGGTGAGACGCTCGGTGATGCCCCGCTCGTGTCTGCTATCTCACTCGCTCCAGTCAGATTCGGTTGTCCTGACCGATTCACAGAGTTCCCCGTCCTAGACCGTTGCACAGCGCTTTCGGTATCATCGCTTACCGCCGTGGCTGATGACAGCGTCTCTGATGACTGGGTGGGCCAATCGGCGGACGATGTCTTTGCGGAGATACCGGTCGAGGCCTCTGTCCGCGTGGAACGGGTCTTTGTAGCCGAACGCCTAGACGACGATAGCGCAGTCGGGAATGATACTCTCTCGGACGCCCGTGGGTTCACACTCGGCGTTGGCATTTCCCCGTCGCCTCCGGATACGTTCGGTCGGCGAGCGGTGTCGGCCTCGGACGCGCCCGGTTGGGGAACGGTTTCGCTCTCAGACGCGCCTCGTTGACGAACGGCTTGACGCGCACTCGTTTCGCTAGCGCTTCGGTGCTGTCTCTGATCGACCGCTGGAGACGACGGTGCGCTCCCACGCACCAGTGCGGTCGGATCGTCTGTTCCGCCGGCGCGTCCTCGAAGCGTCTTTCCACCCGGATTCTGTCCCGACTCGTTCGAGTGACTGCGGTGCGACTGTGCCAGTTGAGTCGCATCAGACTGCATCGTTTCGGAAACCCAATCCAAGGCTGGCGTGCTAACCGCGGCTGGCTGATACCGCTGCACAACAGCTGTCTCGAATCCTGAACCACCGATATTCTGTCTCTGACGGACCGTGCCACTCGTTGGCGACGCCTGTCCGGACGCTCCTTCGTTTGCCCATCTCTGGCTTGCCGATGGAGCTGATTGCAAGTACTTGAATTCCGTCTGAGCGTTGTTGCCCGGTGCATCTGGATTCTGCACAGGGTCCCGGGTCTCTTGCCCACTTGTCACTTGTGACGCTGGCTCACTGACGTCGTTACGGGGAGCATCCGAGCGGCGCACATTCTGTGCTACCGTTTTGGGGACGGACTCCGATTGCTGGCTCCGACGGTTGGCCGCTACGTTTGCAGCGTACTGCGTTGCTGTACGCGCCAACTGGGATGACACGTCCCATGCCGCGTCCTCTACGGAGTCGGTTGACGGCGGACGAGCAGACTGATGATTCGAGTGATCGGAGACTGTCGTACGGGACGTTCTCGTCTCTGACGACGGTGCGTCAGGAGACCCCGGCGAGACGACGCGTCGGGCCTCCGAATCGGTCGTCGTTCGGCCACTGGTCGGATTCGTTCGGCCGCTGGTCGGATTCGTTCGGCTACCGAGTCGGCTGGATCGACTGGCGCGTTCGAACACCTCGTGTCCAATTACCGACAGCCCTGTTTTCCCAGTTGCGTCCGACATCCCGAGAGCAGTGAGCGGACTTGATTCGTTGGACCATCCGGGCGTGTCGTATCCGACCGACTGTTGTGGACGGAACTCGTCCTCGTGGAGCGACGCGTCCGTATCCGTCGAGTAGTCTCCGGTTGCGACATCACGGCTTGGGTCCGTGGGAGTGTCACGATTGCCGGGGGTGGACTCGTTGGAAGGTCGCTGACTGCGCCGCCGTGACCGCGGTATGAGCGCTGGACGATCAGACGACTGCGTCTCCGCTCCCGACACTATCTCAGCGGATGCGGGTTGGCTGGGGGCCGGCGACCGAGCTTGCCCCCCTTGCGTGAACGTTTGCTGGAGAGAGGTGGGCGCATCGACGTTCCGCAATCGACCTGAGGCTGTCTCGTCCGTCCCGTGGGTGGACACTTGATCTGTCCACGTTCGACTATCGGGGTCTGTTGCACTCGGTCTCCGAATCCCAGACTCGACCGTAGGTAGTGCGACAGTGCGTGTGCCGGTCTGTGTCGTCGGTTGCCCCCGCGCTTGGCTGCGAACGTTGGACGAGCGCTGGTCTCTCAGGTGTGGGGTCGTCTCCCTGATTCGCTGTTCTTCCCGACGAGATGCCGTTATCTCCCCGCTTTCTGCCGTTGTCTCTCCGCTTTCGGCTGTATTCTGCGCGTGCCGCGCCCGAAGGGAGTCCGTAGTGCGAGGGGTGCTCGTAGTGGCGGCGGAATTCGTCGTCTGCGGGGTCGTCGTCGTAGAGGACGAATTCGTGGCGTGGGGTGTGGTCGCAGTAGTGGTGTTCGTAGTGACAGGTACGTTCGTAGCCGGAGGGACGTTTGTGTGGGATGAGTGGCGCACCGGCTGTTGAGTCTCGGGTGCTTCAGTGGACAGTTCCGGCGTTCCTGTAGACCGGCGACTCGCTTGGGATGTTTTCTGAACACCTCGGGACTGAGCAGGTGACTCCGACAGCGACGGCGAGACCGACTGTGTACTTCGCCCCTCGCCAACATCGGGTGCTTGTGGCGAACGGGATTCTGTGTGCTGTACAGCGCGGGCACCGTCTGCCTCGCTGGTGGCTCCCTCACGAGAACCGCTGCTGCCGGCCGCCGGCAACGTACCTGACTGGGTACGCACTTTCGTCGCGGCCGACTGCGGTCGTGACCGTGCACTCACCTGTTTGCGGTTCGTTCCCGACATGAGTGAGTGTTCTCGAATGGTCGATGTAAGCCGGTGTTCGACACTTCCCAGTGTGTGAGTTCGCTGGATGATTCCGCCGGTTGGAACATCTGCGACCGCCGACTGGTTCGACAGACGGGTCCCTGTCTGAGACCGACCTGTTTCGGTGGTGTGTTCCCCGCGAGAACTCACATCGTCGATGGTCGGCGACGACTCTGTGGCTCGACGGTCACCGGCATTGAGCGGTTGGACGGAGTGGGAATCGCTGGGCTGTACTGCCTCGGTACGACTCGCTCTGGTGATGCGCCCCTCACTAGCGGTGATATCGTCAGTAGACGGCGACGACAATGGCGACGGCGATTCCGTGTCCCGATTACTTCCCGAATCAAGTGCTTGGAGCGATTGCGACTCTGCATGCTGTCTGAAGCGGGTGCGAGTTGCCCCAGTGGCGTAACTGTCACGCGCGCGGACGTCGCCCGCGGACAGTGCGGTGTCCGACTGGGCACTCTGTGTCGTCGGTTGCGCCGGAGAACTGTCGCTCACCTGCTCGCGGCGAGTAGTCGATGTCTCCGGCCGTCTTTGAGTCCCCGCTGTGAGTGCGCGTTTCGCACCACCCATCGCGTGGGTTCGCTGGAGGCTACTTCCGGTTGTCCCGTCTGTGATCGCTGACTGACTCGACAGGCGATGTACTGTTAGATGATCTATCGTACGTGTTGCAGTTCGCTGGCTCTGAACGTGGGAGTTCGGACGAGTTGAGTTCTCCGGGGCAACTGATCCCGACCGGTTCGACACCTGACTGTCGAGTCCGTTAGCCGACTCGGAGGTGGCCGAACTCCTTGTGGCCGGGACGCTCGAGTCCGTGCCGCTCGCAGAGACACCAGTTCTCGTTTGGGTTCTCGCTCGGTTTGCGGTGTCCACCTCCCCGAACTCCTGCCTGCTGAGCCTGTCGGCTGCTGTAGATGGATCCGTACTGCTCGCGGTCGGTCTGTTCGGATACGAGTCGTTCTCGGCGATTTCGGTTCGCGCCCGATTTGCAGTCTCTATCGCTCCCGATATGGACCCGACGCGGTCGCCCGATGTGGCTGCTGTGGTCGATGTGGCCGATGTGTCTGCTGCTGTCTTCATCTGAGAGGAATGCGACTGCGACCACGGTGAACGAAGTTGACCCTCGGCGGTGCGCTCCTTCCCTGTGCCCGTGTCGGATACTCGGGTGAGTGTCCGTCGCGATCCTTGCGTCGGCGTGCTGGTTGGCGTTGACCAGTCTCGGTTCGACGGCGTCGAATCACTGTCCGTCGGACTCGTAGATTCGACTGGACTTGCGGTAGTTGCGTTCGTCGTATCGACAACGCGCGTCCGTGTCGATGTCGTCGCCGACTCGTAGTTGGCACGCTGGACTGCACTCTCTTGCGTACTTCCCGGTTGTCGTTGAACTGGTGTGTCTAGTACTGTCGTCGGGGTTACTCCTAACGATGGCTGGAACGGACCGCTGTCTGCTGTGGGGGCGGTTGGCTGCGATGAATCGCTCGCTGTCACCGTCGTTCCACTCGGTCGCTGAGTTGGTTCGCGCTCTGCGGCCGTTCGACTGGGACTGGTTAGGGTCTGATTTGATTCCCGTCCTGCGGCTATTCCACGGGTTCGTGTCGTCGCACGCACCGGGGTTTCGACATCCGGGCCTGGAATCGTAGACGCAGTGGCTCGGAGTGAAGTACTCGAAGCTGATCGCTCGTGTGACCCCGACAGTGAACGCTGCGTCGTTGACTCGGTACTGTTTGGTCTCTCTGTCGTGGGTGATGCCCGTACTGCTGATTCTGGTGAGCGGTTCGAAGCAGTGGCAGCGGGTGTCCACAGCGCGGATCGCTGCCCGTTCGATTTCTGGGGGTTTGCCGAGCGGTTGACCGATGTCTCGTGGGCGGTCGTCGTACCTGCAGTAGGTGACTGCGACGAATCGGTTCGGGGAATGCGTCGCTGACGTGCCTTGGGCGTACTCGCCCTCGAACCTTGCAAGTGTCCGCTTTCGTGTTGCGTGCCCGTGAGTCGCGATTCGTGCGCTGTCCGCTGGTTAGATATCCGTTTACCGCTGGTCGAGGATGATGTGGACGATTCTGTCTCGTGTTCGGACAGAACTGTGGGCGAGGGAGACGATGCAGACGGTGCGACTGTCGGCGTTTGCTGTTGTCTGTTGCTGTCGCCTGCACGGTATTCATCCGTCGAGATGGGCTGTCGGTTCGTTTGACTAGTGGGCGTGGTTGATTGCTGGTTGGTTTGACCAGTGAGAGTGGATAACGGCTGGTTGGACTGGCCAGCGAGCGTCGTCGAGTCGGTATCGGTTTGGTCCACGAGGACGGTTCGAGCGCCCGTGGCTCGGCGGCTTACGCGACGAAGCTGCTGGCTAACTGTTCGAATGGCAGCGTCGGTACGCTCTACTGATGGCCGGTGGCTCCCGGCACGCCCGCTGTTCTGTCCGCTAGTGGTTGGTGTTGAGACGACGCTAGACGGGGTATCCGTTCTGTGCTGTCCGGACTCAGTTTCAGCCTCGGCTGTCACTCCGGATTTTGGTGTATCGCTGTCTTCGTCGAGCCAACTCTGCGCTGTCTGGTCCGGCGCCGCCTCCGACTGGAGCGAGTTGGGATTTTGGGTGACTTCGTGTGTTTGCGGTTGCGGAGCGTCCGATTGTTGAACAGTGAGGTCCGGGGTGCTGGGACGTGTTGTTCGTAGCGGAGGGTCAGCACGTGCCGTACCGCTGTCCGGAGTTTCCCACTCGGGAGTTTCCGAGTCGTACTGTGGATATGTTTCTTCGAGAGACGGATACGAAATAGAGTAGAAGTCATCCGATGGTTCGGCTTCGTCGGGCGTGTCGTCTTGGACGGCGTTCTGCAACGACCGAAAGATGAGGGTGGCTGCACCTCGCTTGCGGATGATTCGCTGTGCAAACGTCCCACCGAGACGTGCCGTATCGAGCGTTGCAATCGAACTGATTCGCTGTTCGAGACCGCCTGTCGTTGCGAGAGACGTAACAGCGGGGTCTATCGAGTTGACCGCGTCAGTGTCGGTGAGTGTGCCGATATCACGACCGGATGATTCGAGCGTGAGGTTTGAGCGTTCTCGAGTCATATGTGCTTCGCTGTTAGTGTTCCCGCGTGCCACAATATCGCACCCGGTGACGTGCGTTGTTCATACTGTCCCTCATGAGATGTTATCTTACGTATCTGTTGGTCGGTCAATCTGTTCCGAACGAAGAGACCAGCGACTTCGACTTAGTCCTGTGGCGATGGGTCTTCAGGACTCTGCCCTGATAGACTGGGGTGCTGACTCTCCCCCATGCTCGAATCGCTGGCGTCAGTCTCCGACGAGCCGTCGCCTTCGGTATCGAGTCGATCCCGTTGAAGTGCGTACATCTCCCCACCCCGCGTCAGGATTACGGGGGTTTGTGATCCTTGCTTGAGCGTGTAGCCGAGCGGGAGTTCCCATGAGTCATCGTTCGGTGCCAGTCGGAAGTCCTCGGGGGCGTTGAACGTACAGACTGCACCAGGTCCGAGGTCCGTATCGACTCCAAACCGGTAGAGGTCGAATTTCGTGTCGCGGATTCTCGCCAGCGACAGATCGATAGTCGAGTTCGACTCGTTCTTGATCGCTAGTTCCCACGTTGTTCGAGCCTCTGGACGGTTGACATCTGTGATCGCCAGACCAGTTCGCTCAGCAGTTTGTGCCTCGTATCGGTTGTAGACGATCACCGTTGCGAGCATCCACAACAGGACTGCAACGACCGTCGCCAGGAGTACTGAGTCCCAGTCTGCGACGCGGATCGAGACGGCCCACGTCACGAATCCACCGACGACTGCGACTAACGCGCCGACGATAATCGCCATCGTTCGACTCTCTAACCCTCTCGCGTGCATGTAGCCGATTCTAATCGACGTCGAGCGGGGGCAGTCGCCGCCAATACAACGATTGGAGAGGATAACTATCCCGGTCGTCAGCGGCCACGAGACCAGGAACGCGGCTAAGACGACGAGGTCGGGGATTTCCCAATGGGTGCCGAGGGAAAGAAGGACGATAGTAACTAAAACTGCACCTCCGAACCCGAGTGTAGTCGCCCGAATCCACGTGGGAATTTGCTGCCAGTATTCGATGACCGTCTCTCTGTTCGGACGATAGACGAAATACCACGTCCCGATAAGCGCCCCGAAGATGAACGCAGCAATGAAGACAACGTACTGCGGTTTGATCTTCCAAAGGGGACTGTCACTGAACAGGCCGGGAATGATGACTTGCGGAACGGTGTGGAGAAGACTGAATATATGGCTCGCGCCCCACACGAGGAGTGCGACTATCAAGGCCGTTAGGAGAACGGGGAGAATTGGCCCGAGTCGCTTGCGGACGCGCCCGATTATGGTTTGAACTTTAGAGAACAGCCGAATCATGCTCTTATAGATGGGTTGACTGGTGTACTGGTTTGATGAGCCGGTGACCGATTCTCTCTCCAAGAACTCCGGTTACATGCACGGACTGGAAAGAAAGACCCAGACCGGTATTTTTCGATTCACACATTTACTTAGTACATTGAAATGTCTTCCGAGATATAAAGATGATGATCTTGACTGTCTACAGACAGTAATACTCCGAATATCACGCTTCGCATGTCATGATAAACCATTCGGGCAGATCGGCTACATTGCTCTGCTGACTGCTGATGGTTCTTGGAAATTTGCTCTCTTCCATTTCGTGACAAACGAGCGGCTTTTTATCTCACTATCTCTCGGTAGAGGCAAAAAGATCTTATCTCTGGCTATTATCCGTTCAACTCTTCAAATATATAACTACATCTGGATATAGTAGTGACAGATGAGCATAGCTTCTTTGTAGTACTAATATACGAGGTGTAACTCGGGACAATCTGGTTTTGGTTTCATCGACTTTTCGAACTTCGTCGTCCCTTACAGAAGGAACTCGAATCCACTGAACACTCCAGCGTAAAGTGTCACGGGAACTGCTAGCAACGAGTAGTGGATGCCCCCAGTATTGGTGGGGTGCCCGGTGGCGAAAACTCGCCCACCCTGAACCGCTGGGAGCAAACCACGGAGTAGGTGCCTCTGTGGGAGTATGGGAAATCCGACCACCGATCTGTCCCTGCCTCCCCGTTCATTTGTGTGTGGTATGATAACATATACTTTTCGATGAATGTCACGTTAGCCTGACCGATTGCTCGCTTAGTTGACTCCGGTCACCTACTGAGTCGCTCTTGGTCTTAAGGTAGCGCGCACGCACGATCACATTCATTCTTGACGGGGCCACAGTCGTCGTGTTTGAATAATTCGTATTGGACAGGGTGGACCGATCTCTTGGATCGTGAAATCATTTCATCGAATGCATTTTATCAGTGAGTCATCAATGACGCACATCTAAATGCACTGGAGACGAGTTCGGCTCTTTCTCATCGTCTTATTCTCGAACCTTTTTATTTTCCTTGGAGCGCTCTTCTCACAGAGTCAGTTCACAATCGCCGTTCTCTTCGTCGTGGACGCGCTTCTCGGGATTGGTCGTATCCTCTTTGAGCGACTGGCCGCCGGGCGTCCACGCGGCGACGCCATGCCACCGATGGATTGGGTTCGGTTTTTTGAAGATCTCTACGACGCGGTATTGGACAAACGAGGTCATCTCCATCTCTCTGATCGACTTCCCCCGCTGTACCCACGGAATATCCCATTCGTAATCGACCAGTGGATTATCTTCTGGGTGTTATCCCCGGTCGTGATGTTGACGTGGCAGGGTCTCGAACCGTTAGCGGGGGGTTTCGCACTCTCCGCCGTACCCACGGTTTGTCTCTTGGCCGCCAAACACTACCTGATCGTGGACACGTGGCAGTCGATGGGGATGTACGAGGATTCTGGGGCGCAAACGATCCGCCGAAGCCGCGAACTGCTTTACACTGCTTTCATCGCCTGTTTCGCCGTTTTGGTTGTTTCCAACGCAGATCCGACCACTGTGTCCGTCACCGCCGCGACGATGGTCGTTTTCATGCCGAAACTCCCGTTCGATTTCCGTGAAGCCGGCATCGGCCCGTGGCCACTTACGTTCAACCCGGGCAGCGACAACACTGAACAGCCACTCCCGACACCGGACAGTGAGCCGCGATCAATGTTCGGAAACGATAAACGAGTGGTGCGTAACTGGGCGATTCACGACGGCCTCGTGTACGCGTTTGGCAGGGGTTTCGAATTTGCCCTGTTCTTTTTCCTGTTGTTAGTGTGGGGACTCACGCCTGCGCTTTACGGCATTGCCGTTGTCCTCGTCGTCTCCCCGCTTGTTTTCGCCCCGGTGACACTGATTACCATCTGGTTGGGTCGCGCTAACGTCGAGTACCGCCTCCACGACGATGCGCTCGTAGCATATGATACGTATCTTGATGAGCCGCAGTGGACTCTCGAGTATACGGAGATTAGCTCTCTTTCGGTGGCTGATGACTCACGTCGCTGGAAGTTCCTGTCAGTGTTCGACCCGCTTCCAGCCGACCAGTTTCCTGTCGAGATTCAGTGTTCGACGAGCGAGAATCTCCGACTCAGAGGTCTCGAAAAACCCGAAGAATTTGCGCGAACTCTCCGAGGTATGATGAATAGAGGCCGGATGGATGATCTCAGATCTGTTGATCTTGTTTAGTAGCCAGTAGCGGGTGGCCCAGAGTTCTACACTGACGAAAAATACGACTGGCCGAAGCGTAATAGATCCCGATCGAATTCGTCCGGATCTTCGACGCGAAAGTGGAAGAGTCGGTTTCGCATATCTCCAATTTCAAGCACCAACTCTCGAATCACATCCTGCTGATCGTCGAAGAGTGACTCAAACTCGTCCCAGTGAATCGAGATAAACTGAGCATAGTGTGCATAGCTACAGTGTTCGACAGATGTCGGCGTTGGCAGCGGATGCTCCTCTCCAAACGTTTCGGCCAGTCGGTCCGAAAGCGCGTCTCCAAATACCCGCTCGAAAATCTCCCGTAGTCGCATCTCGATCGATTCGATCAGCAGAAATGGTTCAAGCATTTGTTTCAATCTCGTCAGGAGGTCGTAATCGGTGAGGATTCGCCACTCGTCGTCTCGGATAACTACTAGATACGTGTGTTCCGCGAGCGCATCGAATACTGTGAGAATATTCTCATCCTCGCTAATTGTGTGTACATCTTCAACTGCCGCCCCTACCGAGATTCTGTCTAACCCTTTTTGATCGACTTCCAACTGGTGAAACGCCAATAATGTTCGGATAACAGATCTGTACGTAACGATACCGACTAGCTCGTCGTCGCGTTCAACGCCGACCTGAGTATAGCTATTCTCGAACATCTGGCGAAGCGCCGATTCAAGCTTGAGATCGTATTCAACGGTCTGGAGCCGGTTGTTGATCGCTAGGTCTGCGACCGTGTACATCGATATCCGTATAACCAGTCTGCAGACAACTATGTGTTTCCTTAGTTGTCTAAACCGTCGCTATCTACACTCAACTGTGGATCTTGGGTATAGATAGTTCCTGTGCTTGTAGCAGGCCGATTAACCGCCTTTCTGTGGGATATTTCCCATCCTGCCCGCTGAGACCAGGACCCAGCGCGTTTACTTCCGGACGGTTCAAAACGGAAGTCGCTGGAGGACAACGAACCCGCCGAGACCGACGAACGTCATACCGATAACAGTCGAGAGCCGTTCTTCGGATACCAGATTCGCGTACCGTGCAGCGAGGAAGGCTCCGACGATGCCACCGATACCACTGATCCCCAGCGCGGCGAACGGGACAGCTGACTCGACGATAAAGTGGCTCACACCGCCGGAGAGCGCCGTGAAAATCATGATCAGGACGGACGTACCAACGGCGGTGTGAACCTCGTACTCGAGGATGAACGTGAGAATGATGAGAATCATAACTCCGCCACCAGCCCCGAAGACGCCGGTCATCGTTCCGATGAAGCCTCCGGCGAGTGCCGAGGCGACCGTCTTGTGTTCCCGGACAGCGGATAAGTCGGCGGTCTCTCGAAACGACTCGAGCCGTTCGTTAAGCGATTTCCGTGTGAACGAGACGCCCATAAGTAAAATCACGACCCCGGACAACCCACCGAGCGTCGTCGGATCCACGTCACCGGACAGCCAACTCCCGACGACAGCCGCGAGAACCGCTGTGAAGGCGATGGTGAGGCCCCCTCGAATTCGAATGTTTCCATTCCGCCAGTACGTAGCCGCGGAGACAGATGACGCGAACACGTCTGTTACGAGACTAATCCCGATTGCTGTGTACGGGTTGTACCCCAGAACTGTGATGAGAACTGGAGTCACAACCACCACTGCGGATGCACCGATCAGACCAGTGACGGCACCGGCACCAATCCCTGCGAATAGCACAACGAGCGACTCTAACAGCATATACGATGTGATTATCAAGTTAGAAGAAAGATGTTCCGAACCAGATCTATTGACATCAACAGTAAAATAACCAATTCTATTGATCGCGGATGAAGCACGATTCTAAGGAAGATTGGTTGCGTAAGGTCGTGATTCGTGCTTTGATTACATCGGTAGTCTGGTGATTCATACGGTGGACTCCGCTGTTCGGCCACGGCGGGGTGGAGAGTCACGCTGCTTTTAGCTAGACAACAAAAACACAACATATAAAAGCTTCTTAGGCTGACCTAAAAATATGCAAGACCGAGATATCTCATACGGAGTCCCGAGGCGCAGAGATGTACTGAAAGCTGGCTGCAGCATTCTTGGCGGTGGAGTGCTTGCGGGCTGTCTCGGCAACGACGATGCATCGTCGGCAGATAGCACCGCGGCAGAGTCAACAACAAACGGCGAGTCCACAGCAGCAAACGATGCGTCAACACCGTATGATGTGACCGTTAAACCTGCTGGAACCAATACATTCGAGGAAGTGCCCGAAACGTACGCGAGTTTTCCTGGGGCTTGGATGGATATTGCGATGGCATTGGGTATCCAGCCGGCAGCAATGATGTCGCTTGAACAAGAGCAACTGAAGTATTACGAAGCGCTTCCGGATATCGATGTTGATCTGGATTCCGTGCAACCGCTGTTGGAATCCAGCGAATCGGAATTTGACAAAGAAGCCTTCTACGAAGTGGACGCCGATGTTCACTTGATGGATCCGCGGATACTCAAGCGGTACTCTGGGTGGGATGACAGCGATCTCAAGGAAATCGAGCAGAACGTCGGCCCGATTCTGGGGTCGCTGATTCGATTCCCATACGACCGCGATCCTTACTACACACTCTACGAAGCCTTCGAGAAGGCGGCGAAAATCTTCCAGCGTCAGGCACAGTACGAAGCATGGGTTGACCTCAAGGACTCGGTATTTACCGAGATTCAGTCACGACTCCCGGATGACAGCCCGACTGTCGGGGCCTTCATCATTCGGTTCAATGTAGATGGGAAGGGGTTCATGGCGGCAAATATCGATGCGTTCAGAAACGACACCAGAACCTTCCGTAAGCTCGGCGTCGACACTGCGTTCAAAGGGGAGACGTACGTTCCGTACAAGAAGATTGGATACGAAAAACTCCTTGAGGTAGACCCAGAGTATATCGCTTTAGTTGATAATTTGACAAAGTCGG
Source organism: Halogeometricum borinquense DSM 11551 (assembly GCF_000172995.2). Classification (GTDB taxonomy): domain Archaea; phylum Halobacteriota; class Halobacteria; order Halobacteriales; family Haloferacaceae; genus Halogeometricum; species Halogeometricum borinquense. Next base: position 59,213 of record NC_014736.1, on the reverse strand, counting down.
ACAACGAAACGTTTCAAGAAACCGTCGAAGCAGCCAAAAATCACGAAACGATGAGCCAACTGACCGCCGTGCAAAACGATAACTTCGTCCGTTCTGCCGGGACGAATATGGGACCGGTGATTGATCTCTTCTCGGCGGAAGCGGTCGCGATGCAATTGTTCCCCGACGAGTTCGGCGAGTGGCCGGGCACTATCGACGATATCCCCACGGAAAACCAGCTATTCGACCGCCAGCGAGTCGCGGATATCATCAACGGCGACGTTTGACCACCTCCAACTCCTGAACACCAATCCGTTCGAAACCACGCATCACAGCCTCGATAAACCCGCTATAGTCTCAACTTCATTCTTACTGTATGATAGACCCCGTTGGGGACCACAGGGAAGAAAGAGCAGAGAGTTCTGTTGAAAGCCCGAGCAACGTACAAAGGTAAAGTGGCTTTGTCGCGGACACACTGATATGACTGACGAGAAGATCGACGATGTCGACAAAGCGATCCTGTATGCACTCCAAGAAGACGCCCGAAACATGTCGTCCGGAGACATCGCGGAGCGGACCGGTACCTCCGACAGTACTGTCCGCAAGCGCATTCAGCGTCTCGAATCCGACGGCGTAATCAAAGGATACAGCGCCAGCGTTGATTATCAGAAATCAGGCTATCCGCTCCGAATGCTGCTTTACTGTACCGCTGCGATTCCCGAACGTGGTGACCTCGTCTCCGATATTCTGGCCATCGATGGCGTGGTATCAGTCCAGGAGTTGGTCACTGGTGAACAGAACCTCCTAGTCACTGCAGTCGGCGAGACGGACAGCGACGTTACACCCGTTGCACAGGAACTTCTCGATATGGGGCTCACCGTTGCCGACGAGGTCCTCGTTCGGAGTCACGAGACGACGCCCTTCGGAAAGTTCAATTCCAAGACGCAGACAGGAGACGATTCCTAGACGAGGACACGTTTGACGTCCAACTCGGTCGCGCGACGAACGACTGCCTGTACTGGATCAACAGAGCCCGTCAGATTGTCCGAGTCACCGTTGAGGACGAGGAGTGCTGCGCGCCGGCCGGGAGCGATGACACCACAATCGAGTCCAACGATTTCGGCACCGGCCGTCGTCGCCATCCGTAACACCTCTCGGGCGGTAACGTCGAACTGTTTCACCGTGTACGCCATCTCCCGGAACATCGACGGGGGATTCAACATGACGTTGTCAGTCCCGAGTGCGACCGTCGTGTGATCGAGTAATTCCCGTACTGGAGGGGTTCCAACGTCGAGAACGGTGTTCGCGCGCGGACAGACTGCCACTGGGACTGACTGCTCTGTAACTCGTTGCAGGTGGTCCTGTTCTGCGTGCACCATGTGGACGAGGAGGTCCGGCTCCAGATCGAGTGCCGGATGGATGTCGGTCGCGTCGGGTTCGCCAGCGTGGATCGCAAAGGGCACGTCGCGTTTCCGGCAGGCAGCACGCTGTTCGGTGAAGTCGCCGTCGTTTGCCCCGGAGGCTCCGTACCCATCGGCAACATCGAGGACGGACTTCTTTCCGCTCCCGAAGATGAACGGGTCAAGGGAAACGGACGCTGCCGCCTCATGGAGCGCGCGTGCTCCGGCAGTTCCGGACTCCCGGAAGTCCAAACAGGAGACCGTCCCCGTTCGCTCGATAAATCGGAGCGTCCGGCGCATCGCTGATACGAGGTCGGAACGGTCAGCAGCCGCCAATCGTCGGTGTTTCAGACTGTCCGGCGGTGCCACTGCTTTGTCGAGCGACAGCCCGATAGCCGCTTCCTTCGCAACGGAGTCACCCAGATGCGTGTGAGCGTTGACGAACGCCGGCAGTATGATATCGGTCGATGTCGTTTCTGTCTCCTCGATACGCTCGATCTGACCGTCTTCGACGACAACACGACCCCGCATCGGCTCGAACGACCGGCCGACGAGGAGAGTTCCCGAGAGTGCTTCCATACCAGTACCCCCACGCCAATAACGATATGATTTTCTGTATGTGTATATCGAACGTTCCGGTAAAGTAATGCTGGCTCAAGATCAAACTGGTCGAAGAAAACCGATGGTGACAGTAGTGGGTCCGAGCGGCGGTGGCATAGTGTAGAATGAACGGGGACGCTCTCGAATCTGTCATCGAGTCAGTCCAAGAATGGGCCGGGTCTCGAAACGACATGGGACGTGAATCGGATACGCAAACGGCACTCGTCGTCTCGTGCTCGATGAGCAGTTGCAAGCTCCGGGGACCGCTGTGGCCAGTTGACACTACCTGGAACGCCGTTAGCGTTGAGACTCTCGGAAATCAGACACAGGAGCGATACGAGGGGAAAACCGTTCCAGACAGCACTATCGAACACCGCAGAACCCAGCATGACATCACAGCGGTCCTCGTTGTGGGACACACGGATCCGCTTCGCTCGCTCGTCGGAGAGGGGTTCAAGGAGGGAGTCTTGACGGAATCGTTGCCGCTTCAGACGGTACAGTACCGACTCGTCGAGTACAATGTCCGCCAACAAGTCCGATTTCTCCAGCAGGTACTCCCCTCGTCGGTGACGGTCGCTGGCTACGTTCACGATCAAGACGGTGCGTACAGTTCGTTCCCAGACAAGCAGTATCTGGTCGCTTTCGACGGTGCGACAGACCCGACCACAATCCGGGCTCATCTCCCCGACGATGCGTCGATACGTGTCGCAAGCCTCCTGACCTGACCCCCGCTACCGGACGTCTCCGCGCACCGCTGAGTAACCATAATGTTCTATAATCCCCATCCGGGGAACAGAATGTGAATATAGACAGCTTTAACAACTATTCTGTTCAAAAAGAAGGCAACTTCGACCAGGAGCGGACCCGTCGGGGTCATCTCGGGTGCCGCAATACGTCGTACGATGAGCTGAACGATGTCAGGACACAGTTCGAAACCGACAGTCGGAGCGCTCCCGGACACGACGGTAGATTCGCCGTTCGTGCCCGTTGCACTAACGTGGCTCGTGTGGTCGCTGTTCGTCGCGAGTATCGTCGTCCTCATCGCCAGAATCCGGTTTGGTGATGTCTGGGAAATCCCTGGATTGGTTGCCATCGACGGCCTGACTGTGCTGATGTGGGTGGTGGTCACCTTCTTCAGCGGTATCGTTCACAGCTACTCGCGCCGCTACATGGCCGGTAGCACCCACAAAACGAGGTTCTTCCTCGCTATGTTTGGATTCACCGCAGCCGTGATGGCACTCGTCGCGGCCGACCACGTCGTACTGTTCGGGTTCCTGTGGGCGGCGATGGGTCTGGTGATGGCCGAGCTCATCGGTATCAACGAGGGCTGGAAACAGGCACAGGCCGCCGCGACGGGTCGCTCGCAGGTACTTTATCGCCAGTAGCGTACTGCTTGGGATTGCGCTGACAGCGCTGTGGTGGGCGACCGGCTCGACGACGGTCTCCGGAATCGGCGCGGCCGCCGACACGCTCGGTGGTTCGGTGTGGCTGGTCGCCGCCGGCGCGCTCGTGCTCGCGGCAATGATCCAGTCCGCCCTCATCCCGTTCCACAACTGGCTGCTCTCCTCGATGACCGCACCGACGCCGGCGTCTGCGCTGATGCACGCCGGATTCGTCAACGCGGGCGGCATCCTGCTGACTCGCTTCGCCCCGGTCATTACGGTTGACTCCACGCTCATGCTCGCAGTGGTCGCCGTCGGCGCGGCGAGTGCTGGCGGCGGGAAGCTCCTGAAGTCGGTCCAGACGGACATCAAAAGCAAACTCGGCTGCTCGACGGTCGGTCAGATGGGCTTCATGATCATGCAGGCCGGCCTCGGTTTCTTCGGGGCTGCGATCACCCACCTCATCCTGCACGGTTTCTACAAGGCCTATCAGTTCCTCAGTTCGGGCGAACAGGTCGAACACACGAGTCCGAGCGAGACCACCGAGCACACGATCGGCCCTCTGACGAGTGCCGTCGGCTTCGTCGTGGCGTTGCTGACCGGTCTCGCCGGTGGCGTGGTGTTCACGGTGCTGACGGGGAAGGGAGCAAGCGTCGACAGCGGCCTCCTGTTGACCTTCTTCGTCGTCTTCACCACGCTCCACGCGGCCCGCAGCGCGGTCCAGCATACCTCACTTCCGACACTCGCCCGCTACGGGGCCGTCCCGCTGGTGTTCTTCCCGGCCATCGTCATCTACGCAGTTGTCTACGAAGGCGTCTCGGGCCTCCTAGCTGTCAGCACGGCAACGACCGAACTGACCCTGCTCCACGGCGTCATCGCGGTCACCTTCGTCGGCATCTACGTCGCGATAGAGACCGGCATCCACGAGGACAGCCAGCGTCTCTACGTGGCACTGCTGAACGCCACCCAACCGTCATCGAACACCCTACTGACTTCCACGGAGGACTACAATGAGTACTGAATCCGCCATCCGCGACAGCATCGATGAAGCAGCGACCACCGTCGGCTCCCTCTGGCCCATCCACTCGTTCGTGACGGCCAACCCCCTCGCGGGGTTCGAGGACCAGCCGTTCGGGGAGGCCGTCGAACAGGCAGCTACTTTGCTAGGCGGCCGTGGCTTCCCCAGTGCCCAGACGTTCGGAACGGCGCTGGAACGCGGCCAGATCGACCGGGTGATCCTCGAAGAAGAGCTCACCGAGGCAGGCTACGCGGACGACCCCGAGACGTTACTCGACCGTATGGCCGACGCGGCCGACGCCGTGAACGGTGACGCTGACACTGCCGCGGACCACGTCGACAAAGTGTTGACCAAGTGGTTATCGGCCTTCCTCGACGAGGGGAGCGCCCACTGGTCGATGCCGAACCGCGAGGCGGGGTTCTACACCGCCTTCCGTGGAATGGCCGAATACGACAGTGACATCCCCGACGAGGGGGTCGTCGCCGACCTGCCCGAAGCGCCAATCGAGGTTATTGAGGCGGTCCTGAAGTCGTACCCTGAGAGTCAGTGGGTTCCCATCTTTGAGGAGCAATTGGCTGCGCTCCCGGGCTGGACCAGGTTCATCAAGCAGCGCGCCGAGGACGAGGGTGCATGGCAGTCGACGTACCCGATTTCGCTGGAAGGATACCTTGCGGCGCGTCTGGCACTGCTGGATGCCGTCGACGCCAACATCGAGCCCTCGAACGATGTTAGCAACACGAACCCGGCGGATGACCTCGCTCAGGCGTTTCTGCGTGCGTGGGAAGCGACCTACCGCGAAGACCTCGTCGGGACCGTCGCGGCCCAGAGTCAGTCGATGGACGACAGCGATACGTCGGGCCGCCCGGACGCTCAGTTGGTCTTCTGTATCGACACCCGCTCGGAGGTCATCCGTCGTCACATCGAGGCAACGGGCGACTACGAGACCCACGGGTACGCTGGCTTCTTCGGCATCCCGATGGAGTACCAAGGATACGACGACGACGTGTCGGTCGATGTCTGTCCACCGATTCTCGACCCACAGCATCACATCATCGACTGTCCGACTGACGACGACACGCAGGCACGCCATGACCGCCGGTCCGGCATGCGTGCGGCCGCCGCCGACGTCATCGAGATACTGGAAGCCAATGCCGCCACCGCCTACGGATACGTCGAGACTGCCGGGAGCGGCTATGGGCTCTCACTCGCGGCCCGGACGCTCGTTCCCGGGCGCGTCCATGACCTGATCGACGCCGCCGCCGAGCTGGTGCCCGACGACCACGAGTTCTGTGAGCCGTTGGTCCACCACCAGCACACCTACTCCGGCGACCTGTCGGTAGGGCTGACCCACGAGGAGCAGGTCGAGTATGCTGCGACTGCCTTCGATTTGATGGGTTTCAAGGAGTTCAGTCGCCTCGTCGTTTTCACAGGCCACGCCAGCGAGACGGCAAACAACCCCTACGACTCGAGTCTAGACTGCGGTGCCTGTGCGGGCAACCCCGGCGGCCCGAGTGCTCGTGTCCTCGCGAAAGTCTGTAACGACGAGGCTGTCAGGGCCGAACTCCGCGACCGTGGGTTCGATATCCCCGAGGACACGATCTTCGTTGCCGGACAGCACAACACGACGACCGACGAAGTAGAACTGTTCGTGGACGACGTGCCAGAGAGCCACTCGGACGACCTCGACCAGTTACGTACGGACCTCACGACGGCTCGCGAGAACGCGACTACCGAGCGCGCAGAGGCGATGGGCGCCGACGGCTCGACCGGCGTCACCGAGACGGAACGTCGTGCCGCCGACTGGGCCGAGACGCGTCCCGAGTGGGGGCTGGCTGGCAACGCTGGCTTCGTGATCGGCCCCCGCGAGTTGACCAGCGGCTGTGATCTCGACGGGCGTGCATTCCTCCACTCGTACGACTGGTCGACTGACCCCAACGGAGACGCGCTCGAGGCCATCTTGACTGGCCCCATGGTCGTCACCCAGTGGATCAACGCCCAGTACTACTTCTCCACGGTCGACAACGCCGTCTACGGCAGCGGGTCGAAGGTGACCCAGAATCCAGTCGGCAACGTCGGCGTCTATCAGGGCAACGGCGGCGACCTGATGGCTGGACTCCCGCTCCAGTCGCTGATGATCGCAGACCGTGAACCGTACCATCAACCGCTCCGCCTCTCGACGGTCGTCCATGCGCCGGTCGAGCGGATCACAGACATCCTGGCCGACCACGAGGAACTGACCGAAATTCTGGACAACAACTGGCTCTCACTGACAGTCGTCGATCCGACTCAGGATCACCGCGTCTTCCACTACGAGGAGTCCTTGGAGTGGATGCCAGTGTCCGAACAGACCGAAGCACATCCGGAGATGCCGAACGCTCAGGCTGTCGCAGACGACTAGCTGCTCCGGAAATCGTACTGGGCAAACAAGGACCTCTCGAAGAGATGTCTTTCAGCACGTTCCGAAAAATCAACTGTCAATTGGCCAGTGTACGACTCAACTCCTCTGTACGACCGCAGTTCTCTTGACGCCCTGCAAGCAGATGTCAGAACTATTGCACGCCGATGATTCGAACATGAGAATGTCGATAGAACCTCTCGTTGTTGCTCTTGAAAGAGCGTTCACTTGGCGTCATCAGAGTGCGTCTAATCTTTCGTGAATTGGTGCCTTGGAGTTCCATTTCTTCGTAAGTTCGCACACCTACCTACCGGCTAGTTCGTTCTTCTTTCGGTTGAAATTTCTTGAGCAACATCTGGCTTCAAACTCCTTCGCGATAGACAGTGATTCACCTTCAGCAATTTCGTAGCTTTCATGCCTAACACCCTTTACAGCGGATGACGTACCTTCTTTCAACGATGTCCATCGACCGAGACACATTCGAGAACACGAGCGAGGACGAGCTCGCGGATCTTTCGGTCCCTGATCAGGTCCTCGGGTTTCTCGCCGCCAACAAGCATCGGGCGTTCAAGGCTCGCGAAATTGCTTCTCAGATCGGCGTTGACGAGGGGGCAGTGAGCACTGCGCTCTCACGATTAAAGGACCGTAACTTGGTCGAACACAAGGCAACGTACTGGGCCGTGACTGACGACACCGAGCGACTCGACGGGTATAGCGGCTACGAACGGGCGACCGCTCTGTTCAACGAGCAACTCGGTGACGAAGACAAGGAGTCATGGCGCGAACACGCACCCAGTGAGCCACACCCGAGTGTGGAGAACGAGCAGTGACTGACGAGAAAGAACCCCGATTCTTGAGCGGGGCGACGTCGTCTACGGTGATGACCCGTTCAAAGGCGAGGAAGATGCCCGACCGTGGCTCATTCTCTCGAATCACGACGACCGATCATTCCACGGCGAGCAGATTGCGCTGACATTGACGACGAAATCCTGGATGGACGGCCTCATCGATATTCCCGAAGAGAAATGGCTGCGTGGTGGGACGCCCGACGAGAGTCGAATCGTCCCATGGGGCGTCCAATCGATCGACCACGAGGATATCGACTTCTGGCAAGGACAGGTGGAGAGTGAGCTTGTCGACGAAGCGGTCGCTGCCCTCGCCGAAGAGTTGCAGTAGCTGATCTGTACGAGCCAACCGGAATCTACAGGCGGAGCAGGCCGAGTGCCTCGGGGTCTCGCAAATCGCTCTGCGATTTGCTGGATATAGGAAATCTTCGATTTCCCTTGACTTGACTCCGAGGATGAAGGCTTGCTAGCTGTTGTCTGTTACCGTAGTATCTCGCGTTATGATGGCTGAGTGAGAGCGTATAGAGTTCCGTTGGTTGTTTGTGCAAACACTTGCTCGTCACCGGCACCGAGGAGAAATGTCTCACTGGAAATCGTCGTCTGAGCTTGCTCAAATGAAGAGAGTATATCGACCCACGTGACCCGTCCGGCATCTCTTCCGACACTGATCCTGTCAAATCGGATAGTAACGGGAATCTCTCCGCGATAGCGCGGCGTCTGAGTGCGACACTATCCGGAGTCTCGCTAATCCCCTGAATTAGTTGACTGGGGAACAACAATGGCCGTTCTGAAAGCGGTCAGAAGCAGATTCCGCTCTCCGATTCGGCCGAAACCAGGCATTACAGCCCCGCTAAACCCGCTGTAGTCTCAACTTCCATAGTTTCGGAGTTTGGGTTCTGTTGCGTATCTTATTTTCACATTAGGTTAATTATCTATCAGTCACATATCCAATTATGGTATTACAGGTTTCTTTTTTAGGCACCGCAGACTACGTTCCGTCGACTCAAAGAGCAACATAGTCCCTGTTAATCAAACACGCTGGGAATAGGATGTTGTTTGATGCTGGTGAAAGAGCCATCAGACAAATGATGAGGTATGGTACGGGGATGAAGCTAGATTCCCTATTTTTCAGTAGTCTTGAACCAGATACATTTTTGGGAGCTCCAAATCTGTTCCATACATTCAACACGGACCTATACGATAAGCGAGTCCTACACCGGCTGGGGGACCGCCGGCTTCCCCGTCAAAGACGAACACGGTAACAAACGGCTACTGACCGCTAGCCACCTGTGGGAAAACAAAGCCTGCCAATCGAAAACCGGCGAAACTGCTACTCAGTACAACCAGGACTTCGGTACTGTCGCTGAATCCCATACGAGCGCTGACTTCGTCCTCCTCGAGAAAACCAACGGCAGCATCGACCTGAGCCAAGAGATCTCTGAGGAGGACTCAACGCAACTGGTGTCCGGGTGGCATCCGAAAGACGCCGTCAGTGAACTCGTCGCAGAGCGCCGTGATGTTCGGAAGATGGGCGTGACGACCGGACAGACGACTGGGACCATCACCGGGATGGAGAAGACCATCAGCGGCGACTGCAACGATCTCGACGGACACGGCATTATTGTCGATGGGATCGATGTTGGGAAAGGTGATTCTGGTGGGCCGATCTACCGAATCGAGACTATCGGCGGCGTCAACTACGCGGTTCTCGCCGCTCACACGACACATTTCATTGGGAGCGGTGAACAGGAGACCTGCACTCCCGGAGATGAACGTAGTATCGGTTCGTCAGCTGCCGGGCACGCCTGGTATCACAAAGACAGCGAATACAACCTCATCCTCTAACTTCTCAACCTGTTCCTGAGGTTTTTTCGACGCCTGCTTGTTGGGTTCCGAGACAGCCACTGGCGACCGTAATCGAAGTGGTGAGGGCTGTCGCTGCGAGGAATTCACGTCGGTTCATGGAAATCCTGACTTGGTATCGTGATTGCTTTCCCCGAGCCGCGTGGGTTCTCGACGACGATTACGACGCCGGCGGTTCAGGAGACCGGTTTGCGTGGCTGGAGGGTCAGTTAGTAGTGCGAGTGTAGATGGCGTAGATGAGGGCTCCGAGGACGCCCCCAGTGAGTACTCCCGGGAGGCCGTAGCCGGCGAGCCCCACAAAGACGGGCAGCCACGCGATGACGACCATAGCGGCGTGGGCGTAGTCTGCGGTTCTCATGACCGCATACACTGAGAGTACCGCAACTGCGGTGATAAACCCGAGGATTGGGCGAATTGCGTACAGGAATCCCCAGCCGAGAATCACGGCAGCGAGGATTGCGGCGAGACCGTCGTATCTGTCGGGGACGCCTTCCAGTGGGCTTTCTCGTTTGACGTTCATATTGGTTGAGTCTCCCTCCAGAGTAAAATCGTTAGCGGCTGTCCGTTCGTTCAACCACTGAGTGGCCGTTCACCGACTGAACAGTGAGGGGCTATCGGTAGTTGCTCACATGATTTGTCCACCTCCGACCAATATATTCCACCTGATAATTGCTGGTTCTGGCGACGGTGCTGGACTTTCCTGAGTGAGGAAAACCACTGAAAGCTAACTCATCCTATGATTGCTACACCAAGATTTTATAATAATCATGTCACATAATGTAATTTTAGTAAATTATCGGAGCTATTTGGTATCGCATCCATACCACAAAACCGGAGGAAAAAGCGACGGAGAGATCTACCAATATCACACGCCGCAAGGCTCTAAGCGTGATTGCGGCCGCTGGCGTTTCACTCTCAGTTATAGGGACTGGTAGCGCAAGCGAAGGAGACCTTGATACGAAGGTAAAAACTGCCCACCAGCTTCGAACTGTAGTCCCCGACTACAACAACGCTGAACAAGAAAAGACAAAGGCGGAAATTAAAAAAGACGCAAAACCGGAATTCCGACAATATCTCAAACCCTATTAAATGCTGTCGCGTGGAGGGTACATTGAGTTAGCCCTCATTCAGTAGATACGCATTCCAACTTACATTCAACCAAGTCAGTTTCAGAGGTAACTCCGGATAAATAAACCGCGCTAGCAACTACTGTTAAAGAAATGTTGAGGAGGGTTACTGAGTTAGTAGGCCGCAGACGGCTTCGGCTCGCAGTACGACGGGAGGTCGCCAGTCCAGACGCCACAGCCGGACACGTTCCCGTTGTGGATGACTGCAACGGCGGCGTTGTCGACGTCAGGGACATCGACGCTGAGGTTGTACACGACACCCCATCGCTCGTCGCTCCCGCACGGGGAGTCGGAGCTTGTGGAGGTGTTCGCGTCAGTTGCGGACACGGTGACGTTGAACGCGGTCATGGTCTCTCGGTCGGTGTGCGTTGTCTTGGTGGAGAGGTTCCGCGTTTCCGAGTCCGTGTAGAGGATACCGGTTTTCTCGAAAGTCTGGTTGGTTTTGAACGACGATTCTTGAGTGAGCGTTGATTCGCAGCCGGCGTCAACGACAGTGAGCGAGGTGTCTGCTTGGGCCTGTTCGGATGGCCCGGTGAACATGCCGAAGACGCCTGGAGCGGTGACGAAGACGCCTGCGGTCACGAGCAGTGCTGCGATGCCGAAGACACCGAGGGCAGCGATAGTTTCTTTCGGGGACATGTGTGTTGCTTATTACCTCGTACAGCTCTGACGGGGCGGAATGTAGCGAATAAGAATCTAGCAGCCAGTCTTAAACCTCTTAGGGCAGCGTCTCCGAGGCCGGCATCTTCCACGTGTACGGCGTCCCGCTCGTACTCAGTGATAACGGACCCAGCGAGATGCTGACGCTCACGCCAACACAGGGCGTAAGAGCACCGACCCACGTGTGCTCGTACTGACCGATGAAGTTCTGCGTGTCTGCACCATCCTTCGCGGCGATGACGTGCGTGGAGAACGCATCCGAGTAGGTGTCAGGTGCGTCGACGTTCCGGTTCGGGTCGTCGACTTTCGCGGAGATCCCACCACGGGGCTCCCACTGGTCGTAGCTGATCCGGTCGCTGTCGTAGTCGTAGAAGTTGTCACGGCCCGTCGACGGCGTGTTGAAGTACTCCGTCGGCCAGAAAATTCCGGCCCCGTCAGCACCACAGCCGTTGTACTCGTTGGTCGTGTCGTCGACATACGACCGCTTGTCCATCGACCAGCTGTAGTAGACGTCGTACTCGTCTCCACCGACATTCGACACCAGGAGGGCGCAGTTGGTGTTGGAGTCGTCTCCCGGCGGCTTGTAGGTGTCCGGCGTAATCCCGTTGCCCTCGTCTGCGGTACTGTTTCCGCTGTCGGACCCAGAGAAGTCCTCGGGATTGAACTCGTCTTCGTCGTCCGCGACGATCTCACCCTCGTCGTTGACGACTTCGGCGTCACCACTGTAGAGGGTATTGTACTCCGTCACGGAGAAGTCGATGCCTTCGTCGTTGAGCTTCTTTTTTGCCTTCTCGACTTTCCCCTCGGAGAGGAGGTTCCCGACTTCATCCCGGAAGTCCTTGTTGTACGCGAGCGCAGGACCAGTCATCACGGACCCGACTGTGGCTGCGCCGACGGTAGCGATGCTTGCTTTCTTCAGGAACTGCCGTCTGGATTGGTCTTGCATACTGCATCAGCCCATTCCCCCGGGAATGTATTTACGTTACTTACTGCCAAATTAATTAGGAATCCCCGTAGAGTTCAGTTCCTGACATTTGCTCAACACCTGAATAACAATGAACTATCCGCTATGTGTAGATAAGGTAGTTGGAGAATTGATTGTGGGCATAACGGGGATGCCTGTCGGGATCGACTGGCAGGACTTCGTCCGATATGGCGTCGTCGAGTACCCCGACGTCCACGTCTACAGCTACCGGACGAAACGCCAGAAGCGACAGGACCTCTACTCGCTCGAAGAGAAGGGATTCAATATCCAGCTCGACTTCATCTGGGAAATGCTTGCTCCGTATCATTATCGGAAAGACAAGCATGTACGTGTCCGGTGGTGCCCCTAACCAATTCGAGAAAATCTCGTTCTTCTTAGTCTGAAAGGGAACGATCAACTCGTCTTCGGGAGGTCTATCCCTTGCGTTTCGGCTATCTCGATGAGCCCTTCGTGAAATTTCTGGGATAGACCTCTATTCGTGATTCGGTGGTGGTCTCTGTCGAGACCGAGATCTCGGATGGCGTTGTAGAGGTTTGTTTTGAATGCAGATTCCTGACCCATTTGGACACGTACTTCGTCGGTCCCCGGTGGCTCCCAGATCCGCTGATACGCGTCGTAGAATCTCTCGTCCATGATGTAGGTCTTGTTCGGTTGCTATGTTAAGTTGGCTCCCTGTTTGTAGCGGATCGTCACCAAGCAAAAAGAGCCATCACGGTTGTTGCCTATCTGATGATAAGACTATCTGATGGAACAGCGTGGCCGCCGATTAACTGATGCATTCGTCGCTGCTCTCGAACTTCGCAAACACCTCCGTGAAGGACAGCCTTCTGCGATGCGCTCACCGACCTCGAACTCCAGGTCGAGACGCTTGAAGACGGCTACCCAGAGTGGCATCCCGCGTCGTACCCATTCCACGGGATGCTCAAGCTCTTTGTTTATCTGGAAATCACTGGAGACAGCTATCGGTCTCTCACACGCCATCCAGAACTTGCCGACGTATTCGGTCTCGACCAAATTCCTAACGAGTCAGTTATCTCTCGAACGTGGCGCAATCGCTTTGATGACGATGTTCGTGGGTATGTTACTGCCAGTGCACACTGCGTAGTCAAGGAGATTCACAACGAGAACCACTCAGTTCCCGAAGTCCGGCCACTGGAGGAAGTCAAGCAGTCATCAGAAGAGACTACTGACTCGGCTGAGAACACTACCGAATTTTCTGACGAAGAAATCTACCGTACAACCCGTCTCGCTCGTGAGCACGGCTTCGGTCCGTTCGACTCTGAGAGAGCTCAGAACACGACGTATGACGACACGCGATTCTTTGAGCTTCAGACGTTTATTGGGATGGTTGGCTGTGGTACTCCACAGGGGGCGGCCCGGTTTAAGTTCCGACGAGGCAAAGAGTACGATCCCCACGGAGACACCCACCTCAGAGCCGTCAAGCAATTTGATCCTGAGAGACTACTCGATGGATTTCAACAAGCGACAGGACAGTTGCTTTCAGTGCTTCAATCGGAATCCTCGTTTCGTCGTCCTGTCACCGTCGCGATTGACATCACGACCATTCGCTACTTTGGGAACGTAGAGGGAATGCCGATGGTTAGCGGGACGAAGGACGGCGTAGGTCGAGCATTCAAGTTCGCTACGCTCTCGATTGTTGGGTGGAACATCCCGCTGATTCTCGCTGTCGAACCTGTCCGTGAGAGTTCGTCGTGGGACGAGAATCCACCGAATCGGGTTCACCGTGTCGTCCGACGACTCGTTCGACGTGCACAGGAGCACGTCCCGATTGAGATGGTGCTGTGCGACCGAGAGTTTGACTCGAAAGCGGTGTACCAGACGCTCTCGAACCTCGATGTGAACTACCTCATTCCGAAGCGGATTCACAGTGCCGAACGCGAGAACATAGAGACGATGGATGAAGATGGGCAAGAAGTCGCAGTTGAATCGGCCTCTGTCCACGTCGAGCAGGGCTCGCACACGATGCAGTTTCTGTACGTCCCCTCGACGAAAGGAGATGGAACAGCGGTCTTTGCGACGAACCTCTCAGTCAGCCCCAAGGAATCTGACACGTTCTGCCGCCGGTACAGTCGTCGCTGGCAGATCGAGAACGAGTACAAGAGCATCAAGAACGACTTCTTGGCGAAGACCTCGTCCAAGGATTACCGAATATTACCGAATGCGACTGTTCTACTTTGTGTTTGCGGTGCTACTGCACAATATCTGTCGGCTTACCGATTTCTTGTTAAAAGCTGGTGTCGGCGGTGAGATAGACTACGCTCCGGTTCTGACAGCTGGCGAGTGTGTCGAGTTGGTCTGTTTAGCACTGATTCCGCCGGATTAACGCTTAACGCCGACTCAGGCCGCCTATCGTGAGTGGTAACGCTTTGCGAGACCTCGAATTCTGACGCATTTCCGCCCACTTGCTGGGATTAATCCGAGAAGTATAGCTGAGATCTCACTAACGTGGCCCATTCGAGCCGCGATTCGCCCGGAAAACACGCGAAAATAGCCTATCCCCCGAAACTGTGAACTTCATTCTCCCCAATTTTTGATATAGCTCTATATACTTCATAGAATACAAACCCGGGCTATTTCGCACCTCTTTCTCCCGAATTCGACCTATTCTCAGCTCCCACCAATCACTTTGTTATAGGTCACTAAATCAAAGTGGATTTAGTGGGGTCCATGCTGTCCCCTCATCCGCAAACCGATGGCTGACTACTCGGTCGTTTTCCTAGTATGCGATACTCCTGGGGTCCCCCCAGTGGATGGAAAGCTACCAACTAGCTCTCGTCTACGAAATCTAGACCACCTCCCGTTCGTCGCGAGGCTCGGTCGGTTCGAACTGTCGAAATATTTTAGGACGGCCTAAAACTCGATGGCTTTATTGGACTTTAGCATCCCAATAAACCACATGCGCGAAAGCAACCCGCTCGACCAGCGACGCATCTCTCGGACGGTGTCACGATGGTAATCGGAGAGATCAACCGGCCCGACGACGAACAGTTGCGCTCCCTCGAACACGTGGACCCGAACGAACTCGGCCATCACAAACACTTCGGACACTCGTCTCCGGAAATCGAGTTCATGCGGACGGCTCAGGACGCAGAGCTAGTCGGGTCGGCGCTGACCGTGAGAATTCCCCCTGTGGATGGGACGATGGTGCACAAAGCGATTGAACTGGCACAGCCGACAGACGTCATTGTCATCGAGATGGGCGGACACGAGACAAATGCACCGTGGGGCGAAATCACCACGCACGCGGCCGTCGCGAATGGAGTGAGAGGTGTCGTTATCGACGGTGCCGTGACCGATACCGCAGCAATCAACGAGATCGGATTTCCAGTCTTTGCCCGCGCACGGACCAACAGGACGGTCCAGCGCCTGACCGAAAGCTTGGGTGGAGATATCAACGTACCGGTGCAGGTCGGTGGTGCGGTGGTCCGGCCAGGAGACATCGCAATCGGAAACGAAGACGGAGTCGTGTTCGTCTCACGGGAGCAGATTGATCAGACCATCGAACGCTACGCGAGACACGACGGAGCAGAGTCCGAACTCATAGAGCGTCTCTACGACGGTGAGTCGCTCGCGGAGATCTCCGGTGCGAATGATCGCATTGCCGAATTGAATCGCGAGCGCTGAAAATCCCTCCTTATCGGGACGGCAGCTCTCCGTCCGCTGTGTTCACAGCCTCGTGACGAGCGGATTCTCGATATCGACGTAGACAGACTCTTCTTCGAGTGATGCTGCTAGTTCGTCGCGGCCCTCCAACCGTGTGCGGAGGTTGCCCTTGCACGGGACGGTTGGTTCTTCGAGTAGGTCGGTGACGAGAGTTGACGCGGGCGGTTCGTATTCGGCAAAGTAGTCAAGCTCTGCGCGTAGGTCTTCGAGGAGTGCCGTTTCGTCAACCAGTCCGGCAACACCGAGTGCGTTGATCACGCCGAAGGCGTTGTTGAGAACGGCGTAATAGCGCACACAATCATCCACCGTTTCGTCGGGACAGACCGTCTCGATACGATCACAGACGCCGGGAAGCCAGGCGTCGATATCGCTGCGACGCGATTCGGGCACGAA
This sequence comes from Halogeometricum borinquense DSM 11551, assembly GCF_000172995.2. GTDB lineage: Archaea > Halobacteriota > Halobacteria > Halobacteriales > Haloferacaceae > Halogeometricum > Halogeometricum borinquense. The sequence goes on along the minus strand of NC_014736.1, from coordinate 42,882 downwards.
GAAGCCCTCGTTGTCCCGATAGAACCCTTCGGCTGGCCAGCCGTCGCTGTCGAGTCGAATGAGCACATTCTGCTGGTGGGCCTCAAGCCCAATTCCGAGTTCGAAGTACGTCCACACCACAGGGCTGAGTGTGACGGCCATGTACTTACAGAACCACTCCCGCGTGACGTTGCTCGTCGGCCGCCCTGTCCGTTCGGCGAGCGCACTTACCACGCGCGCGAGACGTGATGGACCGTCGATACCGTCCTGGCAGAGCGCCGCGATGGGTGTGACGTTTCGCGCACTCTCGCCGCGGAACGTGTTCTCTCTGAGAACCGTTTCGAACCCTGATTCGGAACCGTCGCCGAGGTCGAGAGTCAGCGCCGCCGGATCCCTCACGACGGAGAATCGTGGGAAGCGCTCGGCTAGTCGGTCACCGAAGCCAGTGTCGAGCAGTTCCGCTGCCGCCACACCGAGTTTGAGTTCCGACACTTTGCTCGTGCGCTCTGAGTTCGTGATCTCCACTGCGAGTGAACTCTTCACCATAAATGGCGCGGCCGGTGACCAGAGCGTGCGAACCGACGAAGTTGGATAAAACGTCGGGCCGAACGCACCGAGGTCGATGATCGATCCTTGGTCGAGCGCCTGCTCGACGTGAGGCTGTGACCTGAGATACGATGCCTGCCACGGATGAGTCGGAACGAGTTCGTATCCGTCGGCGAGTACGCGCTCGGCCACGTCGGGCAGGTCGGCTTCTGCCTCGTCAAGTCCGGTCCGGATCCATTCGGTACTGCTCACATCGCCGGCGAACCACTGCGAGACGAGGTCTCGGTCGGCAGCAAAGTACCGAAGCTGGAACGCCCCGCCGAGTTCGGGTGCATACGCACGCGCCTCGTGGTCAGCAATCCCCTCCCGGCTCTTCGGGGTCGGATGCAGGTGATGGCCATAGACGAGCGACTGTTCGGCCTCGCAGAACGTCGTTTCGGTGTCCGCAGCACGGACCGTATCGTCATTCTCACGAACGAACTGTTCGATGGTGCGCCGTGACGCGAGCACCCGTCTGAGTAAGTCGCTCCCAGCAGTCAGATCAGCTTCATCGGCCGTAAGAGCAAGTTCTCGCCGACCAAGCGCTGCGAGCGTTCCTGCGTCAAGCGGCTTGAGTTCAGCGTCCGTATCTTCCCGCGCGTAGGCGGGCAGGTCAAACAGGTGCCGACCCGTTGGTGATTCGTAGCGCAGTGGCACGACCACTTCAACTCCCTGTTGTGGGAACGGGATGCAGACTGCGTCGCCTTCAGTATCCCGTTCTGAGAGAACCGTCTGTCGGTCAACAATCTCGCCCGTCTCTGTCTCCCGAAGGTAGCAGTTCAGGAACGCGTGCAACGTCGCCGATTCCGCACGGTCGGCCGCCGTATCACAGCTAGCACTTACTCCCGTCATCGGCTCTCCTCGTCAGCGGATCCGCAGACTGGAGCGAAATCGAGTCTGTCGTCGGATTCTATCCCATGGTTGGATATCGCTTTGGTCTCTGCCTGAGCGGCGTACCCCTTCAGCGTGAGCAGGAGTTCGCGGATGTCTGCGACCGTGGTGCGCGGATTCATCAGCGTGAGCTTCAGGTGGACGCACCCGTCAACTTCGGTGCGGGCGACGACACCGCATCCGGACGCGAGCAGTCGGTCCCGGGCCCGACGGTTTATTCGATCAGCCCACTCATCGGGCGACCTCGCGGGGTGGTCGCGTTCCGGCGTGTATCGGAACGTAACGATGTTGATCGTCGGCGGACAGGACAGTTCGAAACCCGGATCTGAGCGAATGAGCGATGCGGCTCGATCCGCGAGAGTGACCGTCCGATCGACCAGTGCCGCCATCCCCTCACGTCCGAGTGTCCGAAATGCGACGTACGGTTTCAGCGCGTCGAAACGACGTGTCGTCTGAAGCGATTTCGAGACGAGATTCGAGACCTGATCGCTTTTCGGGTTGAGGTAGGCGGCGTTTCGCCCCATCAACTCGAACTTGTCTCCGTCGGACAGTAGAAAGACGCCGCAGGAAATCGGTTGGTACAGCAGCTTATGAAAATCGACAGTGAGTGAGTCCGCTCGCTCGATGCCATCGAGCTTTCCGGCGTGAGTCTCGCTCAGCGCGAGCGCTCCGCCCAGGGCCGCATCCACGTGGAACCAGAGGTCGTGTTCGTCGGCGAGGTCTGCGAGGTCGTTGAGTGGGTCTACGCTTCCGAAGTCGGTTGTTCCGGCCGTCCCAACGAGCGCGAATGGGTGGCAGTTTGCCTGTTTCAGCCGGGCGAGTTCGTCGGCCAGTTCGTCGGGGTCCATCTGGTGGGCGTCACCTGTAGGGACCGTCACAACGGCGTCCTCACCAAGTCCAAGCTGGGCGGCCGCCTGCGCAACGGTAAAGTGTGCGTCTTCGGAGGTCAGTATCCGCATTTTCTCTGCTGTTGGCGGCAGACCCGACGTTCTTACTGAGCGGTCGAATACCTCGGCGACATAGTGTTCGCGGGCGAGTAGCAGCCCTTGGAGATTCGACTGAGTCCCTCCCGACGTGAAGACGCCATCAGCGCCGTCTCCAAGGCCGAACAGCGAAGTGAGGTCATCGATCACCTGCTCTTCGAGGACCGTCGCAGCGGGCGCTTGGTCGAACGAGTCCATCGATTGGTTCAGTGCCGACAACACCACCTCGGCGGCTAGTGAAGGCACCATCGGCGGACACTGCAAATGCGCGCTACAGGCTTCGTCGCTCGGATACACCGACTCTTCGAGTACGTCTGTGGCGAGATCTTCGATCACTTCGTCGATCTTCCGACCCGACTCAGGAATCGTGTCCTGAGTGAGCCGCTCCCGATGTTCCGCGTACGTCGATCCCGAGTACGGCCTGTCCGCCTCGCCGACTGCCGAGAGTACCGCATCACGACAACGGTCTATCGCCGCTATGTAGGCGTCGTTTCCGGCCGGTGTTCCGATGAACATTCGTTCAGCGAGCGTCTGCCCGTCAACGGCGTCAGTTGCCGTCCCGTCGGGGGCGCTCTCGTTTCCTTCGGCTTCTTGGAAGCTCATGATGTCACCCCGGAGTCGCCTTCGACGACTGCCTCGACGGCCTCCCGGAATCGGTCGGCAATCTCGTCAACTTGATTCCGGGTGATAGTCAGCGGCGGGAGGAACCGCGCAACTGCGGAGTCGCGGCCACCGGTCTCGATGATGAGGCCGCGGTCGAAGCACTCGGACTTCACCGCCGACGCGAGATCGCCATCCGGTGGGGGTACTTCTCCGTCGGGTGTCTCGGTCGCTGTATCGACGAACTCGACGCCGAGCATCAGCCCGCGGCCGCGCACGTCCCCGACTGCGTCGAAGCGGCGTTCGAGGTCCGCGAGCGGTTCGCGGAGCCGCTCGCCCATCTCGGCAGCGTGTTCATCGAGGTCATTCTCTACAACATGCCGAATCGTGACCCGACCGGCCGCCATTGCAAGCTGATGACCGCGGAACGTACCAGCGTGCGCACCGGGTTCCCACACGTCGAGTTCCTCGTCGTAGACGACAACCGCGAGCGGGAGGCCGCCGCCGATTGCCTTCGAGCAGGTAAGTACGTCAGGTACGATGTCGGCGTGCTCGAACGACCAAGTCTCGCCCGTCCGACCCATGCCGGTCTGGATTTCGTCGACGATCATCGGGACGTCGTGTTCGTCGGTGATTCGCCGGATCTCTCGGACCCACTCGTCAGGAGCGGGGTTCACGCCGCCCTCTCCTTGGACTAGTTCGACGATCAGCCCGGCGGGGTCGGTGACGCCACTTTCGGGGTCGGCGAGTACGCGCTCGGCGAAGTGACTCACGGGTTCGTGCCCGTCCGCGTCGAGTCCAAACGGGTGCCGGTACGGATCCGGATACGGAAGGTGGTGGACGTTTGACATCAACCCGGGAACCGGCTCTTTCGCGTCCGTGTCACCCATGAGACTGAGTGCGCCGCTTGTCATCCCGTGGTAACCGCCTTGGAATCCGAGGACGCTCCGATTACCAGTCGATGTCTTGACAAGCTTGAGTGCCGCCTCAACGGCGTCCGTGCCCGCGGGCGAGCAAAACTGCACCTTCGCGGTATCTGTGAACTCGTCCGGAAGGCTGTCGAATAACGCGTCTACGAACGCCTCCTTTTCGGGAGTCGTCACGTCGAGAGTGTGGAGCGGTCGGTCCTCGGCCAGTAACCGTTCGACCTCTTGTGTTACTTCGGGGTGGTTGTGCCCGAGGGCGAGTGTGCCAGCCCCGGCGAGACAGTCGATGTACGTCTCGCCGTCTGCGTCTACGATCTCGGCACCCTGAGCATGTTTGACGGCGAACGGTAACGACCGTGGGTACGTTCGAGCGCTGGACTCGCGCTCGGCCTGGCTTCGCCTGAGTCGTTCGTTCGATTGGTTGTATCGCGCCGGTGAGTTGGACGATGATGCGAGTCGTTGATCTGACAGGTTTTCCCGCATGAACTGTGTTTTAGGCTAGCCTAAAAATTCAAAAGTGTGTTGGTACAGGCAAACTTATTAGCAATATTTCACAATTAGGGGTCACTTCTGGTGCGAAGTACTCTCATTCCCGGTATGAATGCCTGTACGCGGCTGTTCGAACTCAGTAGATGCTTCGGAGTCGATCGCGCTTCCAGGAGTTTGCACTTCGGGTGAACGCCTCCCAGTGACTTCGTTTGACACCTAGATATGCCTTGCATAGATCGGCCCCGAGCGCGTCCCGTAGTGTTGCATCTGATTCGAGCGCATCAAGTGCCTGTCCGAGCGTGCGAGGGAGTCGATTGACACCGCGGTCAGTCCGTTCCTTCTCTGAGAGATTTCCGGGGTCTACGGTGACCGGTTCCGGTGGTTCAAGGTCGCGCTCGACACCGTCTAACCCGGCTGCAAGGAGTCCAAGGAGTGCCACGTACGGGTTCGCAGTGTTATCGGCCGCCCGGAACTCGATCCGCGTCGATCCCTCCGGGTCCCCTGAATCTGGGGCCGGGACGCGAACGAGCGCCTCCCTGTTCTCCCGCCCCCAGCAGACGAACGCGGCCGCACCGATCTGGGGACGCAACCGAGCGTAGGAGTTGACTGTCGGTGCGGTGAGCGCGCAGAGACCGGGTGCGTGTTCAAGGATTCCCGCGATAAACTGCCGGCCGGTCTGACTCAGTTCCTTCTGCTCCGGGTCGTACATGGCGTTGCCGTCGTCCCACAGAGAGACGTGGATGTGGCACCCGTTCGTCGAATTGTCGAACGGCTTCGGGACGAACGTCGATTGGTACCCGTGATCCCGTGCGACGCTGTCAACCGTCTCCCGAAGAAGGACGTACTCATCGACCGCCCGGAGTCCGGATCGGTGTCCGGTGACGATTTCGTGTTTCCCGGCGGCGTACTCCGGGTAGTATTTCTCGACGGAGATGTCTTGAGCCTTAAGTGCGTCAACGATGGCGAGAATCGTCTCGTGGGTTTCGCGTGTACTCGCTGTTGCGTAGGCCCCGCGTTCGTCCACGCGTTGAACCTCTTCGTTCGGCCCCTGTTTGAACAGATGAAATTCGCTCTCGAAGGCGACGTTCGGTGAGAGGCCGGCATCCGCAAGGTCACGTTCGAGCGCTCGCAACGAGGAACGGGCGTCGATGGGCCACGGATCACCGTCGAGCGTCTCGATGTTGCACAGCATCGCTCCGGTTCGCTCGGCGTAGGGTAGCACTTGGAACGTCGTCGGATCGGGCTGGAGCCTAACTTCTCCCGCGGCATCGAACTGGCCGCTCTTGTCTCGCCGCCCGAGCGCATTGTACGTCTGAACCAGTTCCGAAATCGTCACCCCGGTCTGGACCGCTGACTCGACCTTCGAGGAATCGACCGCGTGCGCTCGGACCGCTCCGCTTTGCGTGACGAACAACAGTCGGACGAGGTCAACCTTCCCATCGGTACACCGCTCATCGATTGCGTTGGTACGCGTCATTCGAATCTCCGTATCGCTACGTTTTTAGGCATGCCTAAAAAGTTTCTCGTGGATATCGGAGTTCGCCGCACGACTCTGATCGCTCGTCTCGTCCGATACGGTGTCAGTGCCAAAACACTTTTGTTATTTTAGGCTAGCCTAAAACTGATGGCATATGCCACGACACGGTACGAACGCGTCGGACCGTCCGCATCGTCTCGGTTGTCCGAGGAGGGGATATAATGGAGAATCTTGACCGACTTGACTCGGCACTCTCCGAAGATGTCTGGACGACTGTCAACGGTAACTTGCTTCGGAAGGTCCTCGCGGAGTTCATGTACGAAGACGTGGTGACGCCGGCGGCGACAACGACTGTACCGGCGGGCGACGACGAACCCGGCGAATCGTGGACGCGGTACCACCTTACGCTCACAGACGGTATCGAGTACCGGTTCGAGGCTCAACGGCGACCGCTCGATAGCTACCGAATTCGGGAGGGATCAGTCCATCGGCGCGACGATGGGACCGAATGGCACTCGGCGGGCGACCCGATCCAATTTTTCCTCGACGCACGCGAGTACATCGGCGTCGACCCGACGACCGCGGCCCACCTCGTTCGGGAGTACAACAATACACTCGTCGCTGACGCCCACATTCGCGCCCGAAAAAATCAGTGCGAAGCCGCCTCGATACTCGATTTTCCCTACGCAGAAGTCGAAGGCGAGATGGAGGGCCACCCATGGTACACGTACAATAAGGGTCGGATCGGGTTCGGTTACGACGATTACCTCCAGTACGCGCCCGAGTCGAAAGAGCCACAGCGTCTCTCGTGGGTTGCGGTGAGCCGTGAGCGCGGAACGTTCCAGTCCGTCGAGGGACTTGAGCACACTGCCCTGATCGCCGATGAACTGGGCGAGTACTACGAGCAGTTCCGGGAACAGCTACTCGACCGCGGCCTCGACCCGGCAGCGTACTTGTTCCTGCCCGTTCACGACTGGCAGTGGAACGACAGTATCGTGCAGTTGTTCGCTGGAGATATCGCCACTGACGCCATTGTCCCGCTGGGCAAGGGGCCTGACGAGTATCTCCCCCAGCAGTCAATCCGGACGTTCTCGAATACCACTACTCCCGAGAAGCACCACGTGAAACTCCCCATTCGGGTCCTCAACACCAACGTCTACCGTGGTATCCTAGGCGAGCAAGCCGAAGCCGCGCCGGGGGTGACTGCGTTCATCAAGTCGGTTCGTGACAACGATACCTTCCTCCGCGACGATTGTGAGTTACTCCTCCCCGGGGAGATTGCCAGCATTAACTACGAACACCCACTGTTCTCGCAGTTCGACGACGCTCCCTACCAGTACCACGAACTGCTCGGGTGCGTTTGGCGAGAGAGCGTGCTGTCACTGATCGACGACGACGAGCGCCCTCTCACTCTGGCTGCACTGCTGCACGAGGACTTCGACGGCACACCGATTGCCACGAGACTCGCAGACCGGGCGGGCCTCGAACTTACCGCTTGGATCGACGAGTTCCTCGAGGTGCTTCTCAATCCGCTACTTCACTATCTCTACAAGTACGGGCTCGTGTTCATGCCCCACGGGACAAACGTCGTCCTCATACACGATGACGGTCGTCCGACGCGGATCGCTGTCAAGGACTTCGTGGACGAAGTTGCGATTACAGACCGTGACTTCCCTGAACTGGCGGCCGCACTCCCGGACGAACTCCGAGACGATGACCGGTATAAGCATCATATCCTTCACCAGATTCCGCCAGAATCGCTGTGTCACCGGATGGTCGGAACGCTGTTTGTCGGTGTGTTTCGATACGTCGCCGACTTGCTAGCTCGCCACCACGACTACCCCGAGGAGCGGTTTTGGGGCCAAGTCCGTTCAGCCATGGATGCATACCAGTCTCGATTCCCTGAATTTGAAGACCGGTTCAGTCTGTTCGATCTGTACCAGCCCAGATTCAAAAAGTACTGTCTCAACCGTAATCGCATGGTAAGACACGGCTACGAGGACACCAGCACGCGTCCGGACGTGGCAACCCACGGAAGCGTCTCTAATCCACTCCACAATCTGAATGGGAAATGACTCACAAACCGCCGTCATATTTGATGGCCTGCGAGAACAAGAAGAACTAAATATGTTTAGGCGTGCCTAAAACTCATGGCAAGTGATTATCGAACTACATGTCGTCAGTTCGTTGCGGGGACAAACGCGACACTCACCGCCGGTTTGGCCGGTTGCGCATTCACTGGCGGAGCCGACGGGAGGACCGGTGAAATCCCCGAATCCAGTAGTCAAACACTCACAACCGAATCGACGACGGCCACGACGACCGACGAGATGGCTCCCTCGGCGAGCTACGAGGCCTGCATGGAACCGGTCGGGAGACTGCTTACAGCTGTCAGGGAAGGCAACGTCTATCCCGGTGCGTTTGGTTCGCAGGGGCCGCTGGTAAACCTCCATCAAACCGGATTGGTCGCCCAACGGCTGCATCCCGACAAGTTCGGTGAGTTCGAATCCGAGCGATTCCCGAAAGCAGCCGCTGAGAAACAGCTTTTCGACTGCCAGCGAGAGAAAGAGATCATTCAGGGCCGCCTCTGATCGGACTGATGATGGCTAACATGCTAAGCGACGGATGACGATGGCGAGTGTGACTACTAGCTCTGAGTTCGCACCCTGCGAAACAGACGGGAGCGGCTGGCTAGATAGATTGCCGTTTGTCCCCCGTCACGGCATCTCAGCTATCGGCATCGGAACTGACGGTGTAACCCCGAAAATGCAGCACGAACGAGGTGAGTTGCGCTCGTGAGTTCGGACAAACCGGATCCCAACGAGCGGGAACTCGGCGCTCATCAAGAGCTGGTGACGAGTCCGCTCTTCCGCCTGTTCCGAGAATACGGCCGGCCGGAGGCGAAATGGCTCACACTGGGACTGCTCGCCAGCCTCGGCGCTCACGGCGCAACGCTTGTAACCCCACTCGTACTCGGAACGACTATTGACGCTGTCTTCACCAGCGACCCGAGTCCCTATCGCCTGCCGCTGGTACCGGTGGCGTGGCTCCCCACGAAACAGACGACCCAGTTCTGGCTGTCGGCCGCACTCGTCGCGGCCTCGCTCGTGACGACGGCCTCACTGACGTGGGTCCGAGGCGTAGCGATGAACGTCTTCGCGTACAAAGTGTTGTACGAGATCCGAACGGACGCCTACGAGCGACTCCAGCGCTTGGACATGTCCTTTTTCGACAATACGCAGACCGGGGAGATCATGTCCGTTCTCGATAACGACGCATCCAACTTAGAGCGGTTTCTCGACAACGCTTTGAGCCAGAGCGTCCGTATTTTCGCCATCGTTGTCGGGATTTCAGCTGCACTCTTCCACACGAACACGCAACTTGCCGTGGTAACGCTCGTCGCCGTCCCGTTCCTCGTTGGTTTCACTTGGTGGTTTATGCGTCTCGTCGAGCCTCGATATGCCAGGTTGCGCGCTGAAATCGGGAACCTGAACACACAAATCGAGAACGGAATCAGCGGGATAGAGCTGGTCAAGACGGCGAACACGGCCGCACACGAGAACGAGCGAATGGACGAGGTCTCGCACAATCTGTTCGAGGCCAGAGTGGACGTCTCAAAATTGACCTTCCTCTATCGGCCGGGAATGAAGTTACTGACCGGCGCTTCCCTACTCGCGACGTTCGTTGTCGGCGGCGTCTGGGTGTTCTCCGGACCGCCTCCCGGGTTTTCCGGTGAACTCAGCGTCGGCGACTTCGTCGTGTTCATCTTGTTGGTCCAACAGCTCACTGCGCCTCTCGCACAGCTGTCGAACATCGTGGACTGGTACGAAAACGCGCGAGCCTCGGGCAAACGTATCTGTGGTCTGTTCGACGTTCCGGTCCGTGTCCGCGATGCTTCCGACCCCGTCGCGCTTGACTCTGCCAACGGCCGAATCGAGTACGATGACGTAAACTTCGAGTATGACGACGGCGAACAGGTCCTCAACGGCGTCGATTTTACCGCTCAGCCGGGGGAGACAATCGCGCTAGTTGGGCCGACCGGTGCTGGGAAGTCCACGGTCGCAAAGCTGCTCTTACGGCTCTACGATGCTGATACGGGTGCTGTCCGCGTTGACGGCCACGACGTGCGAGACATCCGCCTCGGAGACCTCCGTGAATCGATCGGCTACGTCAGTCAGGGGACGGTGCTGTTCGACGGAACAGTAGCGGAGAATATCCGGTACGGCCGATTCGAAGTAAGCGATGAGGCGGTCCGAGAAGCCGCGAGAGTCGCTGAGGCCCATGCGTTCATCGAAGAGCTTTCGTCCGGATACGATACCCAGGTCGGCGAGCGCGGTGTGAAACTCTCCGGTGGGCAGCGCCAGCGTATCGCGCTCGCTCGTGCGGTCCTTCAGGACCCAGATATCATCGTACTCGACGAGGCGACAGCAAGCGTTGACACTGAGACTGAGGCACTGATCCAGCGTTCGCTCGAACGAGTTACTGCTGATCGAACCACCGTCGCTATCGCCCACCGACTGTCGACAATAAAGGACGCCGATATCATCCTCGTCCTCGATGACGGACAGATCGTCGAACGCGGGAGTCACGAAGAACTGCTTGCTGAAGATGGCCTCTATGCGAACCTCTGGGGCGTCCAAGCAGGAGAAATCGAATCCCTTCCCGACGACTTCTTCGAACGGGCGTCACAGCCATCGTTGAGCAATGACTGAAGACAAACACCGACACGGAACTGGCCCCTCATATCAACAAATCTATCAGAAACAATTTTTAGGCCAGCCTAAAAACTTGCCCATATGACGAGACGCCTCTGGCGCGACGGCACCGACGAGAGTTCCGCCCTTGACCACGCGGCGCTGACAGATCTCGAACGCGAAGCGCTGCCAGCGGCGTATCACTACGCCGAGCAGTACGACCTTTCGACCCCGCCGGACGAGGAGTACCGGCGTACGTTGGTTCCAGCCCGGCGGTCGGTCCGAGAGCGGGTGCTCGGTGGCTTGGCGCGAGACGCTCCGGCGGGTATCCCTGACCCGGTGACGGTCACCGCCGGGGGCGCTTCGATTGCGGCGACTATCAACGAGGTGCCGGGCGCACGCGATGTAACTTTTATAGACCAACTCCCAGACTCGGACGACGCCGAGTCTCTACTCGTGATTCCGTTTCCCGACGCAGGGGCCTCGGTCGTCGCGCCCGTTCTCGCACACGGGGCATTTGACCGCTTCCAGTTCGGCAGTTGGGCCGTGATCTGTCGGCAGGGACGTGTTGAGCCGCTTGATACTCCCGAAGTGGTTGCAACGCTCCTTGAACAGCAGGGGGCGTTTTCGACAGTCAATGACGCCGAACGCTTCCGTTCGGAGGTCGGTGAAAGCGTCGCCAACCTCGCGCTGGCGTATCTCGGCCGACGGGTCCTGTGGGATACTCTCGACCGAACGCCGCGACCGACGGGGCAGGGGTCACGCCCCGCCGCTGACGCGTCGGCTTTCTTTGATCGGTTAGTGATCGGTGGCCATCCGATTCATCCGGGTGCAAAGCTTCGGCGCAACATGTCACCGACTGAGTCGCTATCGTTTGCTCCTGAGTTTACCGACTCGATCCAACTCCGGTTCGTCGCTGTTCGTAACCCGCATACACTTTCGGTGTCAGCTGACGGAATCTCATTGACCGAACGGCTGTACTCTGTGTTTCCCGGTCTGGCTGCCGCGGTTGACGAGTCACTACCCGCCGGTCACGGACGCGAGGAGTACGCCGTTCTCCCCGTTCACCCCTGGCAGTTCAGACACGTGGTCCCGGACCGATATGCCGACGCCTGTCAAGCGGGACGCGTCGTTCCTATCTCGGAATATTCGCGGTCGGCGACGCCGCTGCTCTCGCTGCGGACGGTCGTCCCCAGTTCTGCTGAAACGTCGCTTGCGACGCCGCCCCATCTCAAACTCGCCATCGGCGTCCAGACGACGAACGCCGTTCGGACGCTGTCGCCAAACGTCGTCGCTGATGGCCCGCAACTCGGCCGAATCGTCAAACAAAAGTGCGAAAACGAGTCCTTCGAGCGCTTCGGAGTCCGCTCCGAACCGGCTGCCGCGTGTTATTATCCACCCGATGGTCCGCATCCCGATGGGGACGGGTACGACGCTGTCCGGCACTTGGGCGCGCTGATTCGTCCCCATCCCGCGACGCATCCGATTGTCGGAGACTCAGAGCAGGCGGTGACGGCTGCGAGCGTTCTCTCCTGTCCGCCGCTGGGGGAGCAATCAGTGCTCGCGGCGCTCTTAGACACCTACGCCGACAACGAAGCAACGATGGACCGGGATGAGACCGTCAAACAGTTCCTCTCGTCGTATCTCGACGCCGTCGTCCCGGGTCCGCTGACGCTCCTCATAAAGCACGGAATTGGGCTGGAGGCCCACCTCCAGAACACAGCCGTCGTGTTCGACAACGGTCAGCCCACGGGTGCACTCGTCAGTGACTTCGGTGATGTCCGACTGCTTGAACCGCGACTCGATGTCTCTTTTGACCCGTACCCAGGGTCTGACGTCTGTACGAGAGATCCCGAAGCGGCCCGAGAAAAGTTGTGGTATGCCTTGTTCCAGAACCATTTGGGAGAACTAGTCGCTCGTCTCACCGCCACGGAGCCCATCTCCGAAACTGATTGCTGGTCGCTGGTCAGACGGTGCTGTGAGAACGTGTTTGACAACTTAGCGGCCGACGGATCAGTCCCTGATGACCGCGTTTCGGCGGACCGCGATTCGCTGTTCGCACCGAAACTGGGACACAAGCCGCTGACTGCCATGCGTATCAGCGGCGATGGCGGTGAACAGCCGCGGACGACAGTTCCCAATCCGTTATTCGAGGTGGAGGACTGACACGCCAAGAATACAAGAGATCAGCGCTCACCGACTTGAATACAGCAACCATGCGAACGTGAGAATGACGGCGTGAGGTATTCCAGCCGAACTGGAATCTGTGTGACTGACTGGAAAATTCAACCATTACAGCGATAGTACTGTGAAATGAAAATCGAGTTTCAATTTGGTCTAACCCCACAGTCATACAGTGACTTCGTCAAGTACGGAGCGGTTGTCCGAAAGACTACTTAGAATTCGCGGTCGTTTGGTCTTTCGGCACTATGCGGTCGTCCACCATTGTTATCTTCCCGTTGGCCTGTTGGTGCCGCACGAGAATGAAGGTGTCACAGTCAGGAACCCACTGGAACTGAAGCACCAGGAGATGCCGGTACAGAGAACGGTTTTGTTGAGCAGCTTCGACGTCTGCTTCCAGTCGGACGTCGGTCGTTCCAACCGCCATCGGGTACTGGCGGTTCTCGTCTGCGGACCTGAGCTGAGCGTCGGAGAATCGCCTCCGACATCGCACAGAATACGCCAGAAACGAATTGCGGACGTTCTATGCATCCGCAAGATACTGGACAGCGATACGCACGCGGTTGCAGGCTCTGCAATCGTGCACCGGTATATAATCTACTTGCAACCTGCCGTCGATATATGGCACCGAACCTAATGGATCGACGGTCATTCGTCGGAGCGACTGCCGCTGCTGCTATCGCTGGTCTTGCTGGCTGTAACGCAGTGCAGGACGACCCCAAGACGCTGGATTATGCTGCTGCTGATCCATGGCCGAGTACAAAGGACGGCCAACGAGAGGTGATGCTGCTCGGGACGAGTCATCTGGCACAAACTCCAGAAGACACACAGAACGCGTATGCGCTCGACGCTGGGAACGTTCTTGGAGAGCAGCGACAGCGTGAGCTTGAGACACTGACCGACCGACTCGCAGCGTGGGACCCGGATAGAATTGCCGTTGAGCATGTGGCATCAGAACAGTCGATTGTCGATAGGGCGTACACGGCATACACCACCGACAACGAGACTATCGATACCGTCTCTGGATGGGACAGAGACAGAAGCGACGAGATAATTCAGGTGGGGTTCCGACTTGCTGACAAACTCGGTCACGACTCTGTCGCCGCCGTTGACTACTATCAGAGGCTGGATGCGCTGCTGACCGAAGAAGAAAAGCAGCAACTATCGGGTTCGCTGCAGTCGCTCTTGATCAAGCCGGACTCGGTTCAGTATCCAATCTCCGATATCGGTGAAACCGTTGAGCAGGAGCAACAGCGACTCAACGAGGGGTCACTACTGGAACACTACAAGAGATTGAATATGCTCAACTCGGAGTCGAGCGTTTGGCAGAATGATCAACAACTCTACGCGACAGCGTTTGAAAACAGTGATCCGGGCGAGTACACGATGGTGAAGCTCATGACTGCGTGGACCCAGCGGAATCTACGTATCGCATCGAACATCTGGAACGTACCCAACGCGGACGACCAGCGGACGCTCGTGATCTATGGCAGCTCACACGTTCCGCAGTTAGGACAGATACTAACCGGATCGCCCATGATGTCCCCTGTAAGTCCGCTCCCGTATCTCGACGGATGAGTAAAACCGATGTCTTCAGACTAGCCAACAAGACCATCTATTGAAAAGTTATTTATGCTAAACAGATAACACTAGCAGTGTATGTCAAGCGACAACACCCAACCAACAGCAGAGCGAAAGTCAGCAATCAAGCAGCGACACGCACAGACTGCGGAAGACGTACTCCCCGAACACCGGGAACTGTACATCGGGGGAGAGTGGGTAAGGAGTGCCTCGGGTGAGACGTTTGAAACACGCGATCCCACAACTGGAGAGACACTGGCTACTCTCCAAGCGGGTGTCGAAGCGGACATCGACAATGCCGTCGAAGCGGCTTGGAAAGGATACAACACGGTCTACAGCGACTACTCGACCGCTGATCGGCAGGCACTGCTCCAAGAGATTGCAGACCGCGTCGAAGCCAATAAAGAAGCGTTCGCACAGTTGGAATCGCTCGACAACGGGAAGCCGATAACCGAGGCCCGTATCGACATCGAGTTGGTTGTCGATCACTTCCGGTACTTCGCGGGACTCGCTCGGTCTCACAAAGGGGAAACAATCGAGACAGACGATAGCCGTAGCGTTCAGACGTACAACGAGCCGTACGGGGTTGTGGGGCAGATCATCCCGTGGAACTTCCCGTTGCTGATGGCCGCGTGGAAACTCGCCCCAGCACTGGCCGCCGGGAACGCAGTCGTTCTCAAGCCCGCCGAAGAAACCCCTCTCTCCGTACTCAAACTGATGGAGGAGGCGGGAGACGTCATCCCCGACGGCGTCGTCAACGTCGTGACTGGATTCGGAACAGAGGCGGGCGCGCCGCTCGCCAGTCACGAGGACATCCGGAAGGTTGCTTTCACCGGGTCAACCGAAGTCGGGAGTGAGGTAATGAAGAGCGCAGCAGAGAATATCACCGACATCACACTCGAACTCGGCGGGAAGAGCCCACTCGTCGTCTTCCCCGATGCGGACCTTGAACAGGCCGTCCGGACGACGATTACGGCGATCTTTTTCAACACCGGTGAGTGCTGTTGTGCGGGATCTCGGTTGTTCGTCCACGAGGATGTCAAAACGGAATTCCTCGACGAACTGGCTGCTGCCGCAGCGGAGTTAGTCGTCGGCGACCCGCTGCTCGAATCGACAGACATCGGTCCGAAAGTGTCCGAAGAGCAGGTCAAAAATACGATGAGCTACATTGAGGAAGCCCGCGATTCGGGTGCATCATTCCTTACAGGGGGCGCGCAGCCGGACGACGAAGCGCTGGCGGACGGCTGTTTCGTCACACCCACGCTCATCGACGAAATCGACCATAACAACCGTGCTGTTCAGGAGGAGATCTTTGGCCCGGTACAAGAGGTGTTCACGTGGAGCGACTACGATGAGATGATCGAACTGGCGAACGACGTCGATTACGGGCTGGCGGCAGGTATCCTGACTCAGGATCTCACAAAGGCACACCAATGCGCAAAAGACATCGAAGCCGGAAATATCTGGGTTAACACCTACAACGACTTCCCGGCAGGACAGCCCTTCGGCGGCTACAAGAAGTCGGGCATCGGACGCGAAACTTCCCAGAAGGCCATCGACCATTACACGCAGACGAAAACAGTCAATTTCTCGCTGCAGTGATGCATTCGGGTGGGGAGCATGATATCCTCACCGGTATTTACGCATAAGCGACTGGCCAGAAGAGAACACAGTATACTCACCTAGAGTACCACGAGAGAGGGACTGTCAAGTCACGATTTTCCAGCGTTTTGATCGGATCAAAAGTATGATTCACAGGCAGAATCTGGTTACTATCACGGATTGTCTCGAGTTGCGAGAATATATCCGATCAACACGGTGAATATTTTCCCACACAGATACTCAATCAGATAGATCACCTGAACGAGGGGCGGCATCGCGGAAAACGCGCTATCGAGTCCAGCCAAAATGAATGTTTTCGCGCTGAACGCGACTGCCTCACCGAACGTTTCCAAGGCTGTTGGGAGAACCGTACGATAGACCAGGGCAAACACAGCAATGAGACCAATCATGAGGAAGGCAGGGCGTGTGACACTGATTCCATAGCCGGTTCCAAATGATGCCAGCCAAGATCCGAGCCAGGAAGTCCAATTCCGAAGTGTTGCCATCCCAAATGGCCGTTCCACACAACTACGGCCTGCCTCTCTGCGGCGTTCTTTCCGTTCTCGGAGTCGGAGACGGCGAGCCTTCCCTCGCAAGCCATTCTCGGCAGCCGCTTCTCGGAGTGCATGGACGCCGCGTGCGGTGCGGTCGTGATCTTCTGCATCTCGACCCCACTGACGGACCCCCCGACCGAAGAGTGCGCGTTGGTGTTCGATGCCGACCCGAGTTCCCGTATTCATCACTGACTTCGCAAAGTTAGCTCCGTCACAAACCGCTGGCAGTACGGTGGCATCTCTCAGGTCAGCACTCGAGACATCCGTCTTCCGGAGGTTCACTCCAGTGAGGTTTGCATCGGAACAGTCAGCCCCAGACAGGTCCACACCTGCGAAATCTGCACTGGTAACCGTAGTGCGTTTGGTCCAGCCCCAGCCAGATCTAGGTGCGATAAAATTCGCTCCCGCAAAGGAGATCTCACACTCGCTGTCGATCTCAATTTCTCGGAAATCAATGTTTTTCTCGGGTATCTCCTCACAGACCGCAATCCCGAATATAGACCATGTCTTGTTGTCCGCGACAAAGCTAATGTTATCAAACGAAACAGATCCGTCGTTATAAAATCAAGCGCCTCGCAGTGTGGTGCCCGCGTTTCCCCTAAATCGACAACTGATAAACGAGACACCGCCGGTCGTATTGAACTCAGCGTCTGTGAACCGTACGTGCGTGTTGAAAGTAGTGCCCGTAAATTCCGTCGTTCCGCTGCCGTGGAATTCGGAGTTCGAAAATGAGACGGTGTCGCCGGTGAAGCTACTACCTCGAAAGGTAACGATATACTCTCCGTTTTGGAAGCGGGTTGCTGCAAAGGAGACGCCACCATCCGTCCGAAACGTGACGCCGTCAAATCGCACTTGCCCGTCGGCAGTGACTGCGGCACCGCCAAATCGGACAGTTCCATCGTTTGTGAATTCTGCGTGGCGAAAGTTCACTGCTTCATACGTCGCACCGCCAACATATGCCTTGTGGTACCTACCAGCAAATTCGGCCCCATTAAAATCAACTGCATATTTATTTCTGACGCCGAGATCTGGAATATGGCTTTCAGAACGATCAATGCAGTCAAACTGTGTGTAGCAAGCACGAATCGGCTGTTGAAAGACGACGTCCTGTGCTGACAGCCCACCTTTGAAAACGGCGTGATCAAATACGATCGGGTAGTCATCATCGGCACCCAGGCGGTGTTCGTCTTGCTCTTTCAGTGCTGCATCGATTTCGAGATAGCCAAACGTGGCACCGATAAATTGCTTCTTTCGTCGTGCCACGGCATCCGATTCAACATCGCTTTGCTGTATTGTAGTTACGAACGCCCTGGATTCAACTCCGTCCTTGATTTTTTCTGGGTGGGTATGGAAAAGGCAGTACTCCGGTTCACTGTTCATCTCGGCAGTCAGTTGGGACTGTTTGGCGACTGGATGCGGACAGTCCCACGTCGAAGCCGACCGATTCCATTCGGAACGACTCTCCCCATGCCAGGTCTCCGGTTCCGTTTTTGTCGCTGTGTATGCGCATGTCTTTGTGCTGTCGTTCGTTGACATAGCTTGTTAGGTGTCGGTTTGTTGCTACCCTATTCGACCACTGTCGGAGGGGAAGTGGGAGATCTCACGTTGCACCGTGTGCGATCACAGCACCACCTGCGGACATGAAAATCGCTTCAGGAGTCACAACTGCACGTCCACTGACCGCCGGATGCGTCGTCCACTGTTTTTCACCAGTTACACTGGAGAGCGCTGTCAGATGGTTGCTCCCCCGAATGAGTACCGTATCGCCGGCCACTGTCGGCATCCCGACTTGTGTCCCCGACGGTTCATACTCCCAGGCTTTCTCCCCCGTCCAGTCGATTGCGTAGAGCGCATTCCGGGTAGACACGTACACGTGCCGGTCATCGACTGCAATTGGTCTGACAGCGTCTCCGGGAGCGTTGAACGACCACCGACACGTGCCATCGGCGTCGAACGCGATGACGAGGTGGTGACTTTGTACAATGATGCCGTTCGTGTGTACGACTGGACCGCCAGTCACAGCAGGCGTTGGTTTCGTCCACCGTGTTTCGCCGGTTGTGGCGTCGAGAGCGACTATACCAGTGGTGCCCGATTGCGAGCCAAGATAGAGCGTCTCATTATTGACGGCGACCGGTTCTGTGAACGTTCGCCCAGATTCACTCGCGTCTACGAGACGAGACCACAGTACGGACCCGTTGGACACCGACAGCGCGTGGACACGCCCGCGCCAGTCCGGGATGTAGACGATACCATTGTTGACTGTCGGAGGAGCTGTGAGTCTCGCGTTAACATCAACGAGCCACTCCTCGTCACCGTCCCGCTTCTGGAAGCAAACGATGCGGCCCTGTTCAAGCGACCGCCGTGCTGTAACGATAATCTGGTTCCCACTTACGGCGGGCGGTGCGTTCGGTTCCGACCGAAGCGGGACCTGCCAGCGCTCGGCGCCAGTCGCCGCGCTCAGTGCGTGGATTCGGTACCGGTGGCGCGCCGTGTCGGAGACAGCGTTGCTCGGGACGTATAAACGGCCATCAACGAGTGCGGGCGTTTGGGTGGCTCGAACCTGCTCTAGTTCGGTTGTCCAAACAGTCTCGGGATCGGTTGGCCCCGCAGCGACCTGTCGAGTATGCCCGGCGTTTCGACCGACCATCGGCCACGCTCCCGTGACATCCCCAAGACCTTCGGATGGAGAAGACTGTGAAAGACAGCCGGCAAGGGAAACACTCGCAGATCCAACTGCTGTGAGGACCTGGCGACGCGTATGGGCGGGCATAGCGACTGATTCTTATGTGCATACGTAAATCTCCGGGGTCGCTATTCGCCACGCTATCGCTCCACAGTTGGAGACGAGTTTCACTCAGATTTGATTTTCTACGGTCAATAGTATGTACTCGCAACTACGAACCTCCGAAAGTTGCCAAAGGGAAGTGAGTTGCCGACGCTAGCTGTCGAGTGACATCAACCCAATAGATAGGTGACCCGGAGAGTTCTCGCAGAAGGTACTTACCAGATAAAGGCGCTGGCCCGAAACGCTCGGCTTTACGCAGAGTCAGCTACTCGAAACACGACCACTACGAACTGTGCGAGTACTTTTCCCCGCACAATGTGTTATGTGAACGATGGTCTATATCTCCGGGACCGAACTAATTGCGATCGGGAGTCGGAACGGCCCTCGGAAGCGAACATCCAACCGACAGCGTGCGCGGACGTTTCACAGTCTCGTAAGACGGCTCCGTCGATGACCGGAAGTGTGTTCTGGATCTTGGTCCTGCTCGCGACGATCACTAGTCTTGGTACGGCGTGGGCGCTTGGGGCCAACAGTAACTCGCCCCCGTTCGCACCGGCAATCGGCGCGAACGCGATCTCGACGATGCGAGCCGCGTTTCTCATCGGCATCCTCGCTGCACTGGGTGCGCTCGCACAGGGTGGCAGCATCTCTGAGACGGTGGGCGCAGGACTCATCGACGGCGTCGCTATAACCTCGCTGGCAGCGACCGCAGGACTCCTGACTGCGACGGCGTTCATGGCTTTCGGCGTGTACACCGGCTATCCGGTTCCGGCGGCATTTGCGACAACAGGTGCGATGGTCGGGGTAGGGTTGTCGCTCGGCGGCACGCCGGCGTTAGCCACCTACCGTCGCATTGCGATATTCTGGATGCTGGTTCCCCCGGTCTCCGGATCGTTGGCGTATCTCACCGCCACGTTGCTACGACGGGACGACATTCCCGAGACGGTGGGAGTGCCACTGCTGGCTGGCATCGTCGGGAGTATCGTCGCGAACGTTCGACTGAGTGTCATTCCCGCTCCGGGAGGAGCCAAGCAGAACTCTCTCGCTGGATTCGTTTCAGGTGTCATGCCGGCTCCCTCAATCGCCGGTGTTGACCCCATAGTTGTTATTGTGACTGTTCTGGTCGGAGCCGGTAGCTTCCAGTATATCCGTCGTCGGACTATCGCCTCCGTCGATAAAGGAGTCAAGACGTTCTTGGTCGTGCTCGGAAGCGTCGTTGCCTTCTCTAGCGGCGGGAGTCAGGTCGGGTTAGCCACAGGGCCTCTCGAAAACCTCTACGGGACCGAACTCGGGCTACCGGGAATCGTCCTCTCGGCGCTCGGATCAATCGGCATCCTTGGCGGCGCGTGGATGGGTGCCCCACGGCTGCTCCAGGCAACGTCCCGAGAATACGCCCAACTCGGTATTCGTCGCTCTATCGCAGCGCTCGTCCCGGGATTTATTATCGCACAACTCGCCATCGAACTCGGCATCCCCATCTCGTTCAATAATATCATCATCTCGGGGGTTATTGGAGGCGGACTCGCAGGGGGGTCGGCAGGTGTCTCTCGGAGAAAAATCGGAGTCACACTAGCGTTCTGGCTCTTCACACTCGTCACATCAGTCGCCATCGGATTTGGGATCTACCGGGTGTTCGCATCACTTCTCGGCGTGTAATCATCACCGAACGACGGTCACTGTCACCGGCGCCTCGCTGACGACCGTCGTGGCGACTGTCCCGAGAAGGCGACTGACGAGTTCACTCTGCGACCCGCCGTGACCGCCCATGATTATGTGGTCGACATCGTGGTCATCGACGTACTCGAGGATGGTTTCGGCGGGTTCACCCATCTCAACGGCCGTATCGAGGTTTCGGCCAGACTCGGCGGCTCGTCGTCGCGCGGTCTCGATGAGTTCGTTCGCGCGCTCGTGTGCGGCTTCGCGTCGGGACTCGTCGTTGCCGACGATTCCTCCCTCACTCATCGAACTGTCGAGGGGGGTCACGACGTTTAATACTGTCACCGGGCAGTCGAACGTGTCGATAGCGTGGGCCAGCGCCTCATCTGCCAGCGGCGATCCGTCCAGCGGAACGAGTACGTGGGAGGGAGGCATACGTTCTCTCCGTGGGCGGGGCACAAATATACCACGCCGGGTGTCCGGAGGCGACGACATCAGTAATAAGTTGTTTTGGTCACAAAACGAACGTCGTAGTTCTATCAGTACGAATACCCTCACGAATACTCGTGTCGGATGGATCCGCCGATTGCCATCGCAGCGAAAAACAGCACGAGATCCTTCAGTAAGTACTGTCCTTCTGGGGTAGGGATCAGTGGGAACTCGATGAAGGTCACGTCGGGAAGGAGTACGAACGCCAAGACCGTTCCTGGTATCCGGAGCAGGAGCAAGAAGAGAGCGACCCGGACAAACGGCTTATAGAGCATTGCGACACCGATAGCTACTTCCCACCATCCGAGCAACGCACAGCACGTGAACAGTCGCCCCGTACCGAGATGCCAGGTCCGTGGCGTACTCGGTTGCCATCTCGGCACACGTGCTTCCATCAGTCGGAACGAGTATGTTGTCGAACATCAGTGAAACAATGTCTGCAAACTCAATCAATCATTGGACGCCGTCAGGGACGGGACTCGGAATACGACGCTCAGGTATCCCGGCTAGTTTCGTCAGGAACGGACAGTATCGTCAGATCCGTCTGTATCCTGCTCATCAACGATTCGGAGGTCGGCTACTGCATCAGCACCGTATCCTGGCAGCGAAACGAGATCGCGTTCCTGGTCGTACACGATGACGTTGGCACGCTTTAGTTTCGGGAGATGCGTGTGATACAGTTCCATATAGATGTCCTTCACGTCCTCGGCAGGTATTTCACTAAGTGGACAGGCACGAGCCCAAACTGCCAATTCGTCCGCAATATCGGCTACCGAGAGGGTTATATGGCGGTCAAGGCAGATCAGCAGTCGGCGGCGGTAAGGGTGGGCATGAAGTTCGGAACGGCTCGTCACTGTATCAAAGTCGTTGGACATGGAATGGTAGGACCTGTGGATTCGTCGTCGGTTGCGTCTGTATCTTGGCTCACGCCCCATCTCACTGTTGACGAGATGGTCGTCACCCACCTTGTCGGTGTGCGCTGTCTTGGGAGCAAGCCCAGCACCTCATTTGTCGGCCGTCTGTTCGAACGGGCGCCATAATTCGGACGTGGTCGTCGCCAGCCGCCTCGTCCCAGTCACGAACTGGTTGGTCAGTTCCCTCAACAGACGTGAGGATTTTCGTGGGATACGATAGGATATCTCGCCGTCGTTGATTTCTGAGCGGGTCGAATACGACACCAGTAGAGCGTTCCGTGTGAACTGCATTATTCTCAAACTGGTGTGTCTGTGACGCCTTCATCAGATTATACATCCCCTCAGACCGTCGAAAGTTAGGGAGCTAGTCTACTAGTGAACGCAAGCTGTGTGGAAACTTCTGAGACCAACAATTCCCCACAGACGAAAGGAGTTCGTGGCTGTTGCCAGGAACGGGATATTGTTCGGTCTTTTCGGCATCGTCGGCTGATAGTTGTACGTACGTGACCGTCCTTGGGAACGGTTTCGGTGACGTACTCTTTCTCGGAGTCAGTCTTGGCGGCGGCTTCGTTGGCATGCTAATCTTCGGCTATCTGTTCGCACGCCACAATAGCGCTCGTGGAAGTTAGATGGAGGTCGTTCCGTCAACGAGAGACGTCCACTTCTTCTCATAAACGTCGTAAAACGCAGGCCCAGACGGCATTTCGCCCGACCCATCGTGATACGCCTTATTTCCTTCGTACTCCGTTAGAGACCGCACATCGACGACTTCAGACGGGTAGTTACCCCGAACAACACTGTACCAATCACTTTCAGAGATTCCGTACGCAACTTCAGTTTGATTCATCACCGTGTTATCACGCAGATGTACTGACGAGTAACTGCCAGCCCCATCCCAAATGCTAATACCCCTCTGATGTTGTGGCTCCCCAACCGAGTCAATCTCGTTACCCCGGATAACGAGCGCGCTGATGCTCGCGTTGTCGGCATAGGTTCTGATGCCATCAAACGACGAGTCTGCCTGGTTGTTGTCTATAATATCATTATCTCGGATTCGGACTCGAGAGAGTGTAACCGAAGATGTAACGTGGAGACCCTGCTTTTGTGATCCTTCGAATGTATTGCTGTCGATGCGCGGGTCGTCAGTGTTCGAGACTCGGCACGCCGCTTGTCCCGCCCCGAACACGTCATTATCTTTGATTCGCGGCGAAGCCACTGCGGCACTCACGCGCTCTTGTGTCAGATTAGACACGGCAATCCCAGAGTTACCTGAATCCCTGACAGTGTTATTCGTAACTTGTGGTCGGATACAGTCGGCCGCAGAACGCTCAGTAACAGTCACATGAATCCCGTCCTTCGCAGACTTCACAACGGTATTGCCTGCAATTTCGAGGCCTTTGGCCGCGGTCTCAGAGCGGATTCCGTGGCCCCCCGAATCAACGATCCGGTTCGATACGATTGTCGCGTCTGTCGCCCATGCGCTCTTCTGTCCGATACTAATTCCGCCAGTGACGGGATTATCGATGACGTTGTCTGTGATCTCAACCGTTGATATGTTCCCCTTCTCGGTAGTCGCCGTACCGACTTTGATAGCGAAGCCTTCCTGACAATTTTCACATAAATTGTCGTTCACACTAGTGTTTGAGCCCCGAATATGGATATCCCGTTTCTCATTATTGCGGAAGAGACAATCCGAGACACTCACACCGTCGCCAACTGTTTCGACGCCATCCCCCGTTGAGTTGACTGACCAGACGTTATGCAAGGTACTGTTCGCGCCCAGTTGGACGAAATTACCTCCGTCAGAACTGCCGGAGAGTTTTCCCTGTGTCGAACGCCGACCGTCAACCCGTAAATCATGGATATCAGCGTTTTCTCCACCATGGAAGATGACAACTCCAGCATCAACTCCCTCAGCGACTCCATCTTTTGCTTTAATATGCGATGCGTATCCGACACCGCAGATCTCTAGATTCGGTTTGTCTGTTAAGTCGAACGTTTTCTCCGGACCCGAGTTTTCGCAGACAACGTACGTTCCGGCTGGGAAAAATAGACGACCGCCACCCTCTTCTTTGAGATACGATAGTGCATCTCGGATGGCCTGTGTGTCGTTCGTCGAGCCATCTCCTTTGGCACCCCACGCTTTGACGTTGACGACGGGGTCTTGTTTCGTGTGAGATACCTCTGTAGTGACCGAGTCGTGTTCTGTCTCTCCAAAGCGTATCGGTATCTTATTTCCGTTGCTATCGTATCCGACAATCTTCCCGTCTTCGTTCTTGAGTTCAATATCTACCATGAGTTATATCTCCGTAAGACCGAGGCCCGCTCCTGATTCGATGATGAGCTGGCCGCCATCGTGCCATTCGATTCCGTCGTACCATGCTGCATCGCTGGCTGTCTGCGTCTCATCCCGACCAACCTCTAAAACAGGCTGTGTAGATGGTGTCGTACTCGACGGCGTCTGTTCCGTCGATCCGGATGGCGCAGACGTGACCGCCGTGGGAGAACTCTCAGTGACGACGAGTGTGCCCTCTGCGGAGGTTGATGGACTACGTACGTCTGCCTGCTGGCCACCGTCGTTGCATCCTGCGAGCGCGACTACGCTGGCGGCGATAAACGCTCGCCGTGTGAGGGAGGGAGGCATTCTGACAGTTAGAAATCAGTTTTTACAGACATAAAACCCTCCATTCCACTACTTGAGAACAGAGTTGAGGACTAGTGTATCCAATCGTGACCAGATGCTCTGATTGTTATCCCACTGTGTCTGCAACTATCATCGCTAACTGTCGTTGCACCCCCGCGGAGATGTAGACACGTAGCCGTGAGACTACACGACCCGTTTTGGGATCACTCCCAATGTGTCTGCTTCTCAGTGAACTGGAATGGCGGTAACGTATCGGAAAATGTAATCATATTGTTAAATTATTAAAATACACAACTCTTGCGGCGACCTTCTGTATCGAGGCCACAATGGCTGAGGACCCTAGCATCGACAGAGACGGATCGGACCATAATCGCCGTACCTTTCTCCAAGCCGTTGGCTCATCAACAGTTGCAGCCGCCGGCTTATCCGGCACGGTGAGTGCTGAATCGGATGGTAATGAAGCAAGTAGCGAACAGTCAGACGACGATGAGTCGAATGGAGAGACGCCGAACAACACGCAAACCATCCCGCTCACCCACGGCGTCGCGTCGGGTGACGTTACCGCGACGACTGCTGTCGTGTGGGCACGAACAGCCGACACGGCGACACTACAAGTGCAGTACAGTACTGACGACGAGTTCGACTCGACCCAACGACAAACCACAACGGTTGCCGACTCGACAGATTACACCGGACACGTTCGACTAACAGAACTTCAGCCGGCGACTCGGTACTATTACCGCGTCTGGGCGACAGCCGGAACGAGCGACGAGAGTAATGAAGCAGTAACGTCCGACGGCGACACGGCCTCTGTGCCGGATTCGACAGTCGAGGGAACCTTCGTCACCCCACCCAAAGCAACCGACGACGGGGCAGTCACGTTCGCTTGGAGCGGTGATACGTGGGGGTATGGACCCATTCCCGTAGACCCACCCTTCGAGGGCCTCCAAACGATTGCCGAGCGACAACCAGACTTCTTCCTCTATCACGGTGACACCATCTATGCGGACGCCAAGACGCCGGCTGGTCGGGTTACCTCGGACACATCACTTGCGGATGCGCTCGACATCTACCGGGGAAAGTACAAGGAGATGCGTGTCCCGCCTGAGTCAGTCGCCGAGCAAACGTATCTTCGCTCCCTGCTTGCAGCAACCTCGGTCGTCAGCATTTGGGACGATCACGAGGTCCAGAACAACTTTGCGGGCTCTATCGAACCGCTGATGCCGTCCGGTCGGCAGGCCTTCATAGAGTACTGGCCGATCGACCAAAGCCAGCAGGTGACCGGGACGGAAGCCAGTCGATTGTACCGCTCGTTCCGCTGGGGAGCCCATCTCGAACTGTTCGTTCTGGACACGCGGCAGTACCGCGATCCCAATCTCGAACTGAAACAGAAAACGTTACTCGGTCGTGAGCAACTGGAATGGTTGAAGAGCTCTCTGTCGGCGTCCGACGCGACATGGAAGGTGATCGCCTCCCCAGCACCCCTTGGCCAGCCCTCCGATACGTGGGCAACACCGACAGAGCGGACCGGATACGAAGCAGAACTGGTGGAACTGATCTCGTATATCAATACCGAGGAGATTGCCAACGTCGTCAGCGTCGCTGGCGACGTGCATTACTCGCAGGTCAGTGGGTTCGATCCCAATGACGACGGCGAGTTTGAATTCTACGAGGCTGTCGCCGGCCCACTTGGTGCGTACCCGAGTACGCCGGAAGAACTCTATTCGCCACTCAATCCGACAGCATTCTTTTCGAAAGGCGGATACTTCAACTTCGGGACGGTCAGCGTTGACGAGTCGGGAGACACCCTTACGATTGGCATCTACGACGAAAGCGGCGACGAACAGTTCACAAAGACGATCAAGGCGACACCGGCCTCCGACGGCGACGTTCCCGAACGCATCGAGAGTACTTTCGACGACGACGCGGAGGGCTGGCTAATCGCTCAAAATGGGAGCTCCAACACTCCCGAATACTACTCCGAGGACGGAAATCCCAGTGGACATATTGGTGATAGCGAGGACAAGGGCGGGGTTACCTGGTACTATCAAGCCCCGTTCAAATTCCTCGGTCCCCGAGACGCATTCTATGGGGGCACGCTCGCTTTCGATCTGCGCCAAGAAGAGACGGACCAGCAGTTCGATGCTGCCCTTCCGGTAGGAGGAGACATCGTTCTCAGCGGTTCGGGGATGACACTCGTCTACGAATTCCGTGGCGACAACTCCAAGCCCGAAACCGACTGGACGTCGTTCGAAGTGTCGCTTTCGGCGGACGACGACTGGATCAATATCGACTCACAAGACCCGTTCGCCACCGAAGATGAGTTCCGTGCGGTGCTTTCGGACCTCACACAGTTCCGTATCCGAGGTGAGTATCGCACTGGACTCGATCAGAGCCGACTCGACAACGTCGTTCTCACACGCGAGTGATATTGTCTCGTTTACGTTTCTGATCAAGGCGTCGATGAGTTCTGGTGAGAGATCTGGCATCGACCACGCAAACACGGACTCGTGATCGTGGCAGTTGCCGCTAGTATGATGGTAATCTGCCATATCCTGTCGTGAGTTCGTCGCTGGGCAGTCGCCGGATCCCTCTACAGCGGCGACGGCGGGTGACGGCGTCGAAGGACGCGCATCGGGGCGTCGTGCGTGTCCGTGCTCCTCGATACGCGTGGTCAGTTCCGGGATACACTGAGAGCGTTTCTCAACGATGTCTAGAGCGCGGTTCCTGATCGTTCGGGTGCGATTGGCAGCAATTCAACCGAATGGAGAGTCACCCCAGCAGGAAACCGATATTGCCACCGGGTATTTCGACATCACTGGACGGTGCGTCGTGACTCGGGAGGTTGTTTCCGTCACTCCATCCATTGCCATCCCACTGGTCACCGTTGCACGGGCTGTCAACGCCGATAACGCAAATGCCAACCTGTCCACCGTCAGTGGTCTGGGCAGCCACGCCACCGCTGTAGGCAACGAGAGCGATTGTGAGTGCTATCAGGACGATGCCAGTCGTTCGGAGTCGGTGTGTGAGTCTCATATCCCCGAATGGGCGAACGGGCCACTGTCGGTTAGTTATCCGGCGAGAAACGGAATTCAACAACAGATTTGGACGACTCAATCCGAGATTTGTTCTGTAGACCGGAACCAGCCGGCCCCGGCGCGTCCTGTGCCGTTGCCGACTACCATTGCCTTCCGGCCTCGTTCTGGACGGGTTCGACCGCATTAATGAACTATATGTTATGATTTTAGTGTTGCGGATAATGCGGTGTGAGTGAACCGTCAGATGGGCCATCAGACAATAGAGACGAACCTATGAGTGAGTAGAAAATCACGCTGAGAACCATCTAAACGGGACACACGTAGTTACAGACAAAGAGTACAGTTAGTTAGTACAGACAAAAGATACAGACAGTTACCACAGACAGAGTTGTCAGAATTGATGATAGGAACTTTCTGCCCCCACGATTCGAGCTTAGAAGTTAGACCGCGATTGATGGGATGCGATAGTAGCAACTCAACAGCCAGAATCTCGTTCAAACCGCACTGTCAGCAGACACGGTGAGGAGAGCCATATCTCGCGGCCCGATGGCGGTGTATCCCATCAGGAGACACCCTCTCCGGTCGGTTGCTCTCAGAACTCGTCGCGGTACTCCTCGCGCTCCCAGTCGGTGACGTGGTTCTGGTAGCGGTCGAACTCGTCGCGCTTGAGCTTCACGAACTCGGAGACGAGGTCCTCGCCGAGCGCGTCTCGCAACACGGCATCGTTCTCAAGGTGTGCCAGCGCACCCGGTAGCGTTCGCGGGAGGTTCTCGTAGTCCTCTTCGTAGGCATTCGACAACGTCCCTTCTCCGGGATCGATCTCGTTTTCGATACCGTCGAGACCGGCAGCGAGCGTCGCGGCCATCGAGAGGTAAGGGTTGGCAGCACTGTCGGTAACTCGATGTTCGATGCGGGTCGCCGGCCCGAGTTCCGGCGGGAGTCGCAACACGGTCGAACGGTTGTCCGGTCCCCAAGCAATGTTGACCGGTGCCCAGATACCCGGAATGAGTCGCTTGTAGGAGTTGACTGTCGGCGCGCACACCGCGGTCAGGGCCTTCATGTGTTCGAGCAAGCCGCCCATGAAGTACCGTGCCGTGTCTGAGATTCCAGCCCCGTGAGGGTGTTTGCCCGCCGGGAACTGGAGGTCTTCGGCGTCATCGCCACCTGCAAAGCAGTTCTCGTCACCGTCCCAGAGACTGAGATGGTAGTGTAGTCCGTTAGCGTCCTCGCCCGAGTGGGGACGGGGCATCATCGTCGCCTTCAGCCCCTCGTTCCGCGAGAGCGCCTTCACCATATGCCGGAAGAACATGACCCCGTCGGCGGTCGTAACCGCGTCGTCGTACTCGATGTTAACCTCGTACTGGCCGGGCTGAGACTCCTGATGGATACCGAGAACGTTGTAGCCGCCGGCGTTCATCGCATCTGACCAAGCGTGCATCAGGTCAGCGCTCTGGTCGAGCGCGTCCATATCGTACGAACAGCGGTAGTTGAACGGGACCCAGCCGTTGTCGTCGTCCGGTGCGAGCAGCGAGAACTCCGTTTCGACGCCGACGAAGGGTTCAAAGCCCGCGTCGCGGACATCTTCGACGACGGACTTGAGTGCGCTTCTGGGACAGAGATCGAACCGCTTGCCGTCCACCGTGGTCAGGTCAGTGAAGACGGCGGCCATGTTCTCGTGCCACGATAGCGGCGTCACCGAATCGAGGTCGGCCACAGCCATCATATCCCCGTGCTGAGGGCCGTACTTTGGATCATCGAGCAGCCCAGGTTCGAGCGTGAGTTCGGCGACGCCGTTTGCGAACCCGACGCCTTCTTCGGCCGCGTTATCCAGTTCTGACGCCGGGATCGAGATGCCCCGAGCGACGCCGTTCAGGTCGGTCCAGACCAGCCGGATGGTGTCGAACTCCTTGGTAGAAGCCATCATAGCTCATACAGTCATTCCACGGGTAGTAACCCTTGGCCCGTAGATTTGCGACGGCTTTTATGTGAGATATTATCTGTCATTATGAGTGGCCGAGTCGGTCAGTCTGGCAGGGTCAAATCAGATCGGGTCAGAGCGGGTCAGGCCCGGTCACGTCAGATTGAGCCAGTACGGTGAGTGGAGGAGTCAGATACTGACTGTACTGTGGGACCGAGACAGTCGTCAATACTTAAACACTCCCAAATCACCCAGAGAAGGCTTAGGGCCGACGGCGTGTCGTTGTTTGGCATGGACTACGGACTGCTGATAGACGGTGCAGCGGTGGATACCGAAGAGCGCTTGTCGGTAGACGCCCCGGCGACGGGCGACGTACTTGGGACGGTCGCAAGCGGGACGGCAGCGCAGACGGCCGACGCAATCGAGGCCGCTCAGCGGGCGGCACGCGAGTGGCGATACAGTGATCCCAGTGAGCGGTCGGCACCGCTCGCCGCCGTCGCGGATCGGATCGAAGACGAAGCCGACGAAATCGCAGAGCTACTGAGCCGAGAGACCGGCAAGTGTCTCGCCACTGCTGAAGGAGAAGTGGCCGAAACCGTCGCGCAGTTCCGCTTCTACGCGGGCGTCACGGACAAAGTGCGCGGCGATACGGTCCCAACCCCGTCGAACCGGTTCAACTACACAAAACGTGTCCCCTACGGAGTCACCGCCCACATCGTTCCGTGGAACTACCCACTCCTCTTAGGCTCGCGGTCCATCGCCGCCGCACTAGCAACGGGCAACACTGTCGTGGCTAAAGCGCCGAGTCAGGCCCCGCTCACGACGATGTGGTACGGCGAGTTCTTGGTCGAGGAGTTCCCCGACGGCGTCGTGAACCTCCTCTCAGGCCCGGGGAGCGAGGTCGGCGGGGAGCTGTCCGACAACGCCAACGTTGACGCCATCAGCTTCACGGGATCGACGATGGTCGGCCAGCACGTTCTGGAATCCGCCGCGAAGCATATCATCCCGGTTGACGTCGAACTCGGCGGGAAAGCGCCGGCAATCGTCCTTCCGGATGCGGATCCGAAGAACGCCGCCGTCGGCGTCGCCACCGGTATCTTCTCGAACACCGGGCAGAACTGCGTCGCCCAATCTCGGCTCATCGTCCACGAGGACATCAAAGAGGAGGTCGTCGATGAAATCGTCGCACAGGCTGAGGCAATCACGCTCGGTCCCGGAACGGACCCAGAAACAGACATGGGTGCGGTCATATCCGAGGATGCCCTAGAGGACATGCTGAACTACATCGAGGTGGGAAAGAAAGAGGGCGCGACGCTTCTCACCGGTGGCAAGCGTCCCGACGACCCCGAACTCGCGGATGGAAACTTCCTCGAACCGACTGTCTTCGACGACGTAACCAACGACATGCGCATCGCACAGGAGGAAATCTTCGGTCCAGTCCTCTCTGTCATCACAGTTTCTTCCGTCGAGGAGGCCATCGAACTGGCCAACGATTCGAACTTCGCGCTGGCGGCCAGCCTCTGGACCGGCAGCCTCGACGCAACCCGGTACGCCGACCGACTCGATCACGGCCTGGTTGCGGTCAACACCTTCCCCGTCTCGATGCCCCAGAGTCCGTGGGGCGGCAACAAGCGGTCCGGAATCGGACGCGAGGGCGGCCTCGAAGGCGTGGAAGCGTTCACCACGGTCAATAGCGTGGTAGTCGAACACGGTGACATGGGTGCAGGCTACCGATGAGCGACCCCACCGTCGTTCTCGGGCAGATCGAACACGAGACGAACACGTTCTCGTCGCTCCCGACCGGAATCGACCAGTTCGCTGACGCGTCGCTACACTACGGTGACACGATTCCGCCGGAGTTCCGCGGCTCCAACACCGCTATCGGCGGGTTCCTCCGCGTCGCCGACGAAAAGAACTGGAACGTTGTCCCGACCGTCGCCGCCGACGCGACGCCGGGCGGCATCGTCACGGCAGATGCGCTCTCCTCCCTGTTAGATGAGGTCCTCACGGGTATCGAGAAATCCGAACCGGACGCCGTCCTGCTAGCGCTGCACGGCGCGATGGTCAGCGAGGACCACCCCGACGGTGATGGCTACATCCTCGAACGCGTCCGCGAGGCCGCGGGCGACATCCCCGTGATGGCCAGTCTCGACTTGCATGCGAACATCTCCGAGCGGATGGTCGAACACGCCGACGGGCTGTTCGGCTACGATACCTATCCACACGTCGATATCGGCGACACGGGCGAAACAGCAGCCCGGGCAATGGCCGCGACGCTCTCGGGCGACCTCGACCCGCAGGTTGTCGTCGAGCGTGCCCCTCTCCTGCCGCCGCTCCCGCCGCTACAGACCGATATCGAGCCGATGGAATCGCTGCTCCAGCAGGCAGCCGCCAGCGAGGCGAAGTTCCGACCCGACGTCTCCGTCTTCGGTGGATTCGCCTACGCCGACGTCGAAGAGGCCGGTTTCTCGGTCGTCGGCGTGAGCGACACGCACGTCGCAGAAGAGACGCGAGCGACCTGCAAGGCGCTGGCCGAATCGGCCTACGAGCGCCGCCACGAGTTCGACCACGACTACACCAGCGTCGGTGATGCTGTCGAAGCGGCTGCCAACTGGGACGCCGACACCGAGGGCGGCCCACTTCTGCTCGCCGACCTCGCGGACAACCCCGGCGGCGGCAGCGCCGAGGACGGGACGTTCATCCTCGAATCACTGCTCGACGCAGGAATCGAAGACGCCGCGCTCGCGCTCATCGTTGACCCTGACGCCGTTGCCGCTGCGGTCGAGGCCGGCGTTGGAAACACTGTCGCCGTCGATCTCGGCGGCCACATCGAGGACAACGGTGACCCGCTCGCAGTTGAGGGGAGGGTTCGACTCATTTCCGACGGCTCGTACCGGAATTATGGACCGATGTCTCGTGGTCTCCGAGTGAACCTCGGTCGCACCGCAGTCCTAGAGATCGACGGCATCGATGTCATCGTTGGCTCGCACCGCCAGCAACCCTACGACCCCGAAGCCTTCCGAAGGATGGGCATCACACCCGAACGCCAGCGCGTTCTCGTTCTCAAGAGTACGGTCCACTACCGCGCCGCATTCGAGCCGATGGCTGGCGCTATCCGTGAGGTTGCAGCACCGGGGCTGTGTCATCCTGACCTCACCCAATTCGACTACGAACACGTCTCTCGTCCGCTCTACCCACTGGACGAGGACGGTTGACTTCGATCCTCATTTTCACAGCGTACTTAAACGCTCGCAGGTGTGTGGCAGAATCGGTATGCCCGGAAGCGATGTCTACTAGACAGATACTGCCGGTCCACTGTCACGACCGGGAGCAACGATACCATGACTCAAAACAGCCACATGTGGAACGTCCCGAACCGCATCCTGTTCGGGCACGGCACAGCAGCCGAGACGGGTACGTACCTCGAATCGTTCGGTGCCGAGCGCGCACTCATCGTAACCGACGAAGGCGTCCGCGCTGCGGGTGTCCTCGACCCCGTTCTCGACGCCATCGAAGACGCCGGGAAAGACTACGCCGTCTTCGACGGTGTCGTTCCCGATCCGACCGACACCGTCGTTCACGAGGCCGCCGAGATGTACGACAAGGCAGACGCAGACATGCTCATCGGCATCGGCGGCGGCTCGTCGATGGACACCGCGAAGGCCGCCTCCATCCTCGCAACCAACGGCGGTCACATCCTCAACTACGAGGGCGTCAGCAACGTCGAATACGACACGCCGCCGACCATCTACATGCCAACCACGTCCGGCAGCGGGAGCGAGGTCGGTCACTGGTGTATCGTCCGCGACAGCGAGACTGACATCAAAGAGGAGATCGGTGACGTGGAACTACTGGCCGATCTCGCGCTGATCGATCCACAACTCACCGCCAGCGCGCCCGCACCGGTCAAGGCCGCGACCGGAATGGACGTGCTGACTCACGCCATCGAGGCGTTTGTCTCGATCAAAGCTCAGAGTCAGACTTCCTCGCTCGCACTGGACTCCATCGAGAAGGTTGGCAAGTACCTTCCGCGCGCGGTCGAGTACCGCGGTGGCGACGACGAAGCGCTCGGGAAGATGGCCAGAGCCTCCTCACAGGCCGGGATGGCCTTCAACGGGGCCGGGCTGGGTGCCGTCCACGCCATCTCTCATCAGGTCGGTGGGAAGTTCGGCGTCCCTCACGGACTCATCAACGCCATCGTCCTTCCCTACGTGATGGAGTACAATCTCCCGCAGGTACCCGAGAAGTTTGTCGCCGTCGCCGAGCGCCTCGGCGAGGACATCGACCACAACGCTCCCGTCCGGCGTGAAGCCTACAAAGCAGTCCGTGCAGCGCGCGAACTCGGCGACAGCGTCCGAATACCAGAGACGTTGGCAGACACCGACGCCGAGCGCGACGCCATTCCGGAACTCGCAGCGAACGCGCTCAACGATGGGAGTCTCACCGGCAATCCACGACAAACGCGCCAAGAGGATATCGAGACGATCCTCGGACGCGCTTTCGACGGCGAACTGGAGTACCGCAACGTCCTCTGAACGGTTCCGACTCGCTCAGTATCGCTTTTTCCGTCTCGGGGGTCCTTCTCAGACACTGTCCTTCGCACGGTGTCCCGATTGGCAAACAGAAGCGATGGAGAGAATTCCCCGTGCCGACCGTCACCAGCGTTCCATCAACGCCCTCTAAAGGGGATGCCGAGAGTTTGAAAGAGGATATCAATCTTGGGGGGTGTTATAAATCACCACATGTAGCCGGCAGAATGGTAATGCCTC
Source organism: Halogeometricum borinquense DSM 11551 (assembly GCF_000172995.2). Lineage (GTDB taxonomy): Archaea > Halobacteriota > Halobacteria > Halobacteriales > Haloferacaceae > Halogeometricum > Halogeometricum borinquense. The sequence continues at coordinate 8,127 of NC_014736.1, read as the reverse complement.
TCACTAGGTCATGAAAATCCGTGATGAGTCAGAAAACAGCCGATACGAGGGATATCATCCGCATCGCATCCGGAAACAGGAATGCACGGTGAGCAATGACTGACAAACCAAGCCTCACTCGACGACGGTTGATGGAAGCGGCTGCGACGACTGGTGTCGCCAGCGTGGCAGGATGTTCCGGTGGCGGCGGCGACAGCGGTAGTGACGGCGGGAGTTGGCGTACACAGCCGCTGGCGATGGTGCCGGCAAAGGAGTACGACGCCCTGTACTCGCCGAACGAGAACGACAAGGAGGGCGAGACGATCAACCACCTGACGTGGACGGGATACGACGCCTCGAACGTGCAGGACCCGTTCCGTGAACAGTTCGACTGCAACACGCAACTGGATCTGTTCACGTCGAACCCGAAGGCGTTCAACCGTCTCAAGTCCGGCGAGTGGAAGCAGTTCCACCAAGCCACCTTCGATATGGCGTGGATTCCGCGCCTCGCCGAAGCGGGCCTCATCCGACCCATCAGCTACGAAGACTGGAAACCGTACACCTTCGACCAGTACATCGACGTCTTCCAGAAACAGAACGGCTACAAGTACGCTTTCGTCAACGAGGACGACTACACGTTCGACCTCGACGGGAAGATGTACGGTGCTCCCCAGCGCTTCGGCTGGGCGTCGTTCGTCGTGAACAAAGACACCGTCTCGGCGGACGACTACAAGACCTACGACGCGGCGTGGTCCGAAGAGTACGACGTCGGCGTCTACGACCTGATGTTCTGGGGAATCCAGATAATCATGCTGCGTGAAGGTATCGACCCGTACAAAGAACACACCGACGAGGAGGTCGAGCAGGTCCGACAGGCGACGTTCGACCTCTTCGACAACGCGAAGACCCTGCTTCCGGATTTCGCGTCGATGAATCAGGCGCTGAAATCTGGTGAGATCGACATCGGGTTCATCTCGGGCAACTGGATTAACGGCACCCTCAGACGCGGTGGCAACCTCCAGTTCGAGGCCCACGTGCCCGAAGAAGGCGGCGTCATCTGGGTCGAGACGACCGCATTCGTCAAGGGAGAACAGCCGACGGTCTCGGACAGCTACCTCGCGTACATGCAGCAAGGCGAGAACGCACTGAAACTCTCTTGGCCGACATCCGGTGGGACGAACGTCGTCCCGCACAAGACGGCTTGGGAGAACTACAACGACAGACAGCGCGAGGTGCTCCGAGTTGACGACATCCCGGACATCCTCGAACGCTCGGTGTTCTACACCGGCATCCCGGATCTGAACAAGTTCGAACCCATCTGGCGAGAAGCGAAGGCACGCATCTGAGCTGTTCTTCTCGCAGTTGGGATCTCAGAAACGCACTGATACCAATGTTAACGGCTACGAATCTACGAAAGGAGTATGGATCGCTCGTCGCAGTCAACGACGTGGACCTGGAGATCGAAACCGGCGAGTTCGCTACAATCGTCGGTCCGTCTGGCTGCGGAAAGACGACGTTGCTGCGGATGCTCGCCGGACACCTCGAACCGACTGCGGGTGAGATCAACCTAGACGGCCAAGACATCACCTACACGTCGCCACAGAAGCGGCCGACCAGCCTGGTGTTCCAGTCGTGGGCGCTGTTCCCCCACATGACCGTCAGAGAGAACATCGAGTTCCCGATCAAGAACACTGGTCGGGAGGTCAACGGGCAGGTCGAGGAGTTGCTCGAACAGGTCCGACTCGACCCCGAGGTCCACGCAGACAAGCAGGCGACGGAACTCTCCGGCGGACAGAAACAGCGCGTCGCGCTGGCGCGGTCGCTGGCGTACGACCCGGACATCCTGCTGTTGGACGAACCGCTCGCGTCGCTGGACTACGTCCTGCAGAAGCGACTCCAGCGCGAACTCGCCGACCTCAACGTCGAACTGGACATGACGTTCATCTACGTCACCCACTCACTGGAGGCGGCGCTGGTGATGAGCGACAAGCTGTTCGTGCTGGACGATGGCGACACCGTCCAGACGGGACCGCCCGAGGACATCTACCGCGAGCCGAACAACAAGTTCATCGCGGAGTTCATGGGCGACGCCAACGTCTTCCCCGTGACTGCGGAGACCGTCTCCGGCGGGACGGCCGACATCGCAAGCGCGGCGCTGGAGAACTCGGGACCGGTCGAGACCCACCTCGACATCCCGCCGGAGTACCTCGTCGTGCGCTACGATGACTGCATCGTCGAACCCGATCTCCGGAAGGACTTCGGGGCCGAAGTCCACGTCGACAACATCCTCGTGCGCGGGAACACCGTCCTTATCGAAGGGTCGGCGGACCACTCCGATCAGGACTACGTCGCCGAGGTGGACTTCGAGAAGTTCGAAGGCGTCGATCTGGCAGTCGGTGACACCGCGTACCTCCAGTGGGACGCCAGAAAGTCCATTCTGGTGCCAGAATAATGTCAACTATCGAATCTCTCCGTGGCGCGTTCTACGACGCCTCCGAGCATGATAACCCCGTGATGGCGCTGTTACGGCCACCGTACCTGTTCATGCTGCCGCTGACAGTGCTGCTGCTGTTCATGTTCGTCGGCCCGATGGTTGCCATCGTGCTGTTCTCGATCCAGCCAGCCAACTCCATCTCACTCGATCCGTCGCTGTGGACGGTCGCCAACTACGACGAGATCATCAGTGGAATCCTCAGCGGATCGGGTATCTACGGGCAGGTCATGGGTAACACCGTCGTCATTAGTGCGATTACGACCGTGACGACACTCGTGTTCTCCTACCCGGCGGCGTACGCGCTCGCGCGGAAGATCAAGCGTTACAAGTTAGTATTCCTGCTGATGCTCATCATCCCGCTTTTCACCAGCGTCAATATCCGCGTGTTCGGCTGGGCGCTGTTCCTCGTCCAAAACGGCGTGCTGGACAGCATTGTCGGCCTGTTCGGGATCTCCAACTATCCGTCGATGATGTACCAGCGCTGGACCATCATCCTCGGGACGACCTACGTCTACATGCCGTTCATGCTGTTCCCGATCTACCTGTCGCTTCTGAGCATCGAGGATACGACGTTCGAGGCGGCCGCGGATCTCGGCGCGAACAAGCTGACGATGTTCCGGAAGATACTGCTGCCGCTCAGTATGCCGGGTATCATCATCGGCTCGCTGTTCGTGTTCATCCTCACGTTGGGTGCGGATGTCGAGGCACAGATCCTCGGCGGCGGTTCCGTGTACACCATGGCAAGCAACATCAACTACTCGTTCGGATACAGCCAAAACTGGCCGCTCGGATCAGCACAGGCGGTTGGACTGTTGCTCATCACGGTTGTGGCCGGCGTCATCATCCTCCGGACCATCGACCTCAAAGAAATCGCCTCACGAGGTGGGAAGCGATGAGCACCGCGCGGACTAGCCCGCTCGTTGCCAAGTTGAAAGCTGGCTCGTGGTACGCCTACGTGGCTCTGGTGGCGCTGTTTTTCGTCCTGCCACTGCTGAGTCTAGTTATCGCGTCGTTCTACGACGGCCGGTTCTTCTCCATCGTGGACTACGAGTTCACGCTGCACTGGTACGAAGCGGCGCTCGGATCGGGGAGCATCCGCTCGGCGTTCATGAACACGGTTCGCATCGCCGTGCCGGTCACGATCATCAGCACCATCATCGGCACCGGCGGTGCCATCGCCTACACGCGACACGAGTTCCCCTACCAGGACAAGTTCAAACTGCTGGCGCTGTTGCCCATCTTCTTCCCGCTCATCCTGCTCGGGCTTGGAATGTCGATGTGGGCTAGTGTCGTCGGCCTGGGTTACGGCGTCCTGCCGGCTATCGTTGGCGAACTCGTCTGGATCTCTCCCATCGTGATGTTCGTCGTCTCCATCACGGCGCTGGGGGTCGATCCGAACGTTGAGGAGGCCGCACGCGACTTGGGTGCAGACTCGATTACGCTGTACACCAAGATCGTACTCCCGCTCATCAAAGACGGCGTCGTCTCCGGTGCTATCTTCGCGTTCGTCTTAGCATGGAACAACTACTACATCGTCTCGTATCTCTCGGGTGTCGAAAGCACCATCACCACTTGGATACACGGACGGATGACACAGGGATTCACGCCAGTAGTGCCCGCCGTGGCATCACTCATCTTCTACGTCTCGCTCCTACTCGTCGTCGGCGCGGTCATCATCGAATTCCGTGAAGAAGCGAAGGATAACTGACACCTTCGCCACTATTTACCACACCGGATATTTGCGGGGGTAGTGGTATCTAAGTGGATTGCTAATTGCTACCAAATAGGTACAGATCACAAATGCTAGAATATACGTTCCGAATCCGACACGAAGGGTGCTGGACAGAGAACCTGAACGACCGATTCCCGGACATTTCAGCGGCGATCATCTACTCCTACCGGTTATTAGGGATTTCAATCACCATGATCGAGGCGACGAACGTCTCCGATGCAGACGCGTTCGTCGAGTGGCTCAACGACCACGAGGTGATGACAGTGGCCCAGCTTGTCAGCTACGATGCGGACCGCGAGACGGCGTTCGTCAGTTTGGCCGGCGACTACGAGACGGACACAGAGCCCGTGTTGAACGTTCTGCTTCGCAACCGCTGTTTCCCCACCGTCCCGGCGACAGTGACCGGCGGCCGCGAACACTGGAGCGTCATCGCCTCCGACCACGAACAGGTCAGCCGAACTCACGAGGAACTCCAGAAAATCGGCCACGTGGAGGTCGATTCGCTTCGGACGCCAGAACTCGACCGGCTACTTACGGGGCTGAGCGAGGTCAAACAGGGCTGTCCAAGATCTCTCGCCGCGCCAGCGTGAGGTTCTCGGTCGCGCCATCGACGAGGGATACTACGATTCACCACGCGGGTGCAACATCGCCGACCTCGCCGAACAGGATACCGCGAACACCTCAACGGTCGGCGAACACCTTCGTCGCTCCGAGGCGAAGATTCTGAAAGCTGTCGCACCGCTTTTGAGTCGGCCCAAGCGAAACAAAGAAACAGGTCGAAACCGGAAGACGAAACCCTGAGCGAGGCGTTCGGCAGTTTGCCCTCGGTTCGGATCTTTGCTCACCGCTGCTCCGCGACTCCCTCTTTTGCGATAATATGTAATGTGCTGGTTTTTTGTATTCCCATAGACATTTTTTGGCCGTATGTCCGTCCTGTCAACCGCCGACGAAGGGAAGTATCTCATGGACGAGGAAGCCGAACAGATTGGAATCATAACTGAAGTGGACACGGACGCGCAGGTGGCGTACGTCGAACCAGATCCGGATATCGCCGAGGCAGTGATTCAGGGCTTCGGATTTGGTGACGCCGACGAAGATGATATCAAAGTACCTGCTGGGGCAGTCGAAACGGTAACTGATACCGAGCTTCGGGTCGCTAAAGATCTGTAAACGGACACGATCCGAACTGCAATCTACGTCGGTTGAACCCGACCAGTCGTCCGCTAACGCCCCCGCTATTTTCAACTATGCTTTGACGTGGCGTTGTCACCGGCTACAGGATCGAACCATCGGACTGAGCCGTGTTCGGGTACAGAAGGGGGAGAGCTCTATCGGATTGAATCCGAATAGGTGTATATATCGGTAACATCTCACGAAGGCCGTTAGAGACAACGGGTTTTTCCGATGGATACCCTTGGCCTGTTGGTATACCCGACTGTGATTCGGAATACTGAGAACAACAGTATTGATCTCGGTGGTTACATCGTATTTCAAAACGCTTCGACAGAGTCAGCTCTTTCACCCGATAACAGAGAATGAAAACGTGGTATCTTTTGGGGCTTGAAGAGGCCTCGTGGTCAGAGAAGATCATGTTCGTCGTAGCGATGAGTGTGATGCTCGCTCTCGGTGGGTTCGGGCTCCTAAACCCGTCATTACTGAGTAGCACGCTCATCGGCGCGAAAACGTGGGTCCTCAATTACTTCGGTTGGTGGTTCATCCTCCTCGGATTCGTTCTGTTGATTGTTGTCCTGCTAATGGTATTCTCGCAGTATGGGCATCTCCGAATCGGCGGTCCCGATGCCGAACCGGAGTTTGACCTGTTCTCGTGGCTATCGATGGTATTCACCGTCGGATTCGGTGCGTCCATTCTCATCTGGGGCGTCGCAGAACCCATCTCCATCGTCAGCAATCCGCCGCCGAAGCCGTATCCGGTCCAAGGTGCGTCCGTAGAGGCAATGGCGCTGGCGTTTATGTTCATCCACGAGGTGTTCCCGGGCCTTGCAATGTGGTACCTCCCCGTTGCGATTGCGTTTGGGATCATCGTCTATACCGACGGTGTCGGTGATTACAAGATCAGTTCGATGCTCACCGCTATCGTCGATGAAGACCGTATTCCCGGACTCTATTGGATGGTCAATCTGGCCGCGGTTGTCGCTACTATCGGCGGCATTTCGACGACGCTCGGATTCAGTGCGCAAACGATGGCAGCCATTCTCGGCCGCGTGTTTAACCTCGAAGCAACGGTCCTGACGTACGCGGTCTTCGCGCTCATCGGCGTTGTCTTCCTCGGTGACGTCTGGCTCGGCCTCAGAAAAGGGATCCGCAATGCTGCCCGTGCGACGATGTTTCTGATCGGTGTTTCGATGGCGCTGCTTGTCGTGGTCGGGCCGACAATCTTCATGTTCGAACTCGGTCTCGATGCGACGGGCGTCTGGCTCAGCGAGATGCTCCGTCTGTCGCTCTACACTGCGCCGACATCCGCGGGTAATTGGGCAGCCAACTGGACCGGATTCTGGTGGGCATGGTGGGCCGCTTGGAGTATCTTCGTCGGGAGTTTCGTTGCTCGCGTCTCGAAGGGACGAACCATCCGCGAAATGTTCGTCGTCCTTGTCGTGGTACCGACGTTCCTGACGTGGATCCAACACCTACTCATCGGCGGATGGGTACTTGCGCCGGGATACCAGCAACCAGTCGCAGACATCATGGCCGCTGCTGGCAAACCTGCGGCTGTCGCCAAGGCCCTGCAAATCACTCCCCTTGGGGCGGTACTGGCGGTCTTGTTCGTGTTCGTCATCGCAGGCTACATCATCACCTCACTCGACTCGGCGGTGTTCATGATCTCCGCGATTACGCTCGGTAACGAAAATCCGAATCCCCGAAATCGCGCGTGGTGGGGTGCATTACTGGCCTTCTTCGGAATGATGTCGCTCGAACTCAAGGAGTTCAGCTCCATCCAGTCGCTGTCGGTCACGATGGCACTACCGTTCTCGCTACTGCTGCTCGTTATCCTCTATGGGAGTTATGTCGTCGCGAAGGAATACGTGCAGGACTCCAGTGAGATCAACGTAGAGAACGAGACGATTCTCACTCGGCAATCAGATTCGAGTTCACCGAGCGACGACTGAGAATTCAGAGACAGGATCGACTGCTCTTCTCTGGAAGGATTTTGTCGGTCAATCATCTAATTAAACTATCTACTGGGGATGACTACAACCACACCGTTCCAACCGTGGAACGGCTCGCTCGATTGTTCGTTTGAGTGTCTCCAGAGCGAAGCCACAGACTAGGTAATCGAACTAATGAAAGCAGAATGGCCGGAAATCCCACGAGAACAGCGAATTGGACCTGGACGGGAGACGTTTTCCACAACCCGTACGACCCGTCCGGCTTGCGCCGGTTTCGCGAACATCACTTACATGATGTCCGTTACTTGGCCTTCACACCTCATCTCCTAGGCGACGAGGTTCTTGGGTTGATTCGGTTCTCCTTCGGGCTTTGACCTTGTGACCCTGTTACAGGTCCTTTAGTGTTCGCTCCTAACCGGTCTCTTCTCCATCCTTGCAGACGGTTCAAGACCGATCGTCCAGTGGGTCCTCACCGTTCCCGTTGGATTTGTAGATAGGGGCTGGGGCATAATGAAGATTTTTGAAATATGTTAGATAATACCTCACAAGAAGATGGTCGCTCAGCACTACCAGTGAACGACGCAAGTACGCGCTGAAAATAGACCCGGAGTTAAGCAAATTGAGATATGAATTGAGGCGTAGAGAAGGAGCGTCGAAGCAAAGAGTTTCTAGATTGTCCCATACCGAAATCACTCCATGTTGTCGAGTGAATTTGACGGATCTGCTTTGTTCTATCTCAGAGATTAAATAAGTTGTTTCAAAATAGTTTATGTCAACCGTGCAATAGTATGTCGCGG